>JANMSA010000695.1:0-5384 GCA_031388865.1 Acidobacteriota bacterium
ACACCGATGTCGGGCGCGGCGGACACGACTCCCGCACACCACAGAGCCTCCACTGAGAACTGGTCAGGACGCAGGAAGCCGTAGCTCAGGAACACGGTGGACGCACCCTGCGCGTTGACGTTCACCACGGCGGGATCCACGCGGATCTGCGCGGACGCCATCCAGACAGAGAGCAACAGAATCACGAGGAAGCAACGGTTGATGGTCATCAGAACATGCTCACAGTGATGCCGGTCGCGAAGGCGCTGTTCCGACGGACGTCGCGGAGGCCGAAGGTTCGATCCAGGAGATCCCCCCGCCTGTCGACCCAACGCACGAACACTCTCCCTTTGCGTCGATCCGCACGGGAGAGACGGAATCCTGTCGAGAGCTCGAGGGAGCTGTCGAGATTGTCGGAATCGCGTTGATCGAGATCGTCAAAGCCACGGATGTTCGTGATCGTCCCCACCAGCGCCACCTCTTTGTACACGGTCCAGTTCGTCCGCGCTGCCCAGCGGAAGACGGAGTCCGTCTTCTGCTGCTCTTCGCTGCGACTGCGGTCCAGACCCACGTCTCCGCCGAATGAGAATCGCGGCCGAGGCGCCCAGTCGAACGTCAACGCACCGGTGTCCGTGGCCAGATCGCCAATCCCGCTGCTGCTTCGACGATCGTCCTGGGTCGTTCTTCCAAGTCGTCCGCCGATTCGCCAGGCTGCGATCTGCCAGTCTGCGGCCACCGCCACATTCCTGCTCAACTGATCCGGAAGAGAATCGATCGGGAACGCGTCGGTCGGCACCACGTCCGCAAACTGATGGAGCAGTTGCGCCTGTAAGGAGATGGTCGGATACCACGACGACTGCGTCGCTCCCTCGCCGAGCATGGTCGCAAGCGGCAGGGAGACGGAGAGCCCATCAGTCGCAATGCGATTCGTGAGGAGTGAGTCCAGGTTCCCGAGGTTGTCACGGGTTCGCCTGCTGGCGAGCGTGCCAGTCACATCTCCAACGCTGAAGGCCACGTCGGCTGCGCGAAGCTGAAGATCGGCCTGCAGAGAAACGCCGAGGCTGCGGAACTGCGGCTGAATGAAGTCGTGGTGAAGATTCAGCGTGAGACTGGCCGTCGTTGCGGCGCCCACCTTGAAGTTCTGCAGTAGATCCACCGAGAGATCGGCGTAATGAGCTTCAGCCGCGGAGGTGTCCAGTGGCGTCACATCGAGGTTCTCTTCCACCTGCTGGTCAAAGGCCTCACCAAACCGGCTGGTCGTGTAGCCCCCGTCGAATCGCAGGCGGCCGCCGAGCGCGTTGCTCGCCATTCGCAGCGCCCCGCCGCGGCTCGTTTCCGCCGTCACGACGCCTCCGGTATTGAACCCACTGAGCGGCAGCGAAGATCCCCGAAAGAGTCCCAGCTCAAAGCGAAGCAGACCCGGTGTACGTGGGCGAGCCTCCACGCCCAGGGTCGCGCTCCAGACGCGGTGCTTCGCATTCTCGAGCCCGAAGGCATTGCTCCAGCCGACGATGCTACTTCCGTTCAACGTCGCGATCTGCAGGGAGACAGGACGACCCTCGCCGACCGTCACCGCAACGCCGCGGCTCTGAAACCCGCTGATGAGATGCCGCTGCGCACCGATCCCGAGGTGACCGATCGAAAGGAGGGTCGATCCGCGTTGCAGGTCGACGCGATACCCCGAAAGGTCCAGCCGCGGTGCACGCTCTCGCTCCGAGCCAAAGCGCAACGCCTGATTCTGATTCGTGACACCGGCGACCTGTCCTTCCGCCTTCATCGTCACTGTGCGCCGAACCAGCTCCGTGCGCATGCCGATCTGGCTAGTGGCATCCTGGAACTGGTCGCGATCGCGACCCTGTTGCAACGGCTTGTTCTGCGCGCCGAATTGACCGGCGCCGGTGACGTCAGCGGTCGGTTGGAAGGTCGTGCTGAGAAACCCCCGCGGGCTGAGAAGACGGATGGGAAACTGGCCGATCTGCGTCCACGCGCCGGCAGCATCCACGTCGTAGACGGTCACGCTTTGCTCGCCGGCGGGGAGGGCCGGGCCCCTCCCGCTGTAGCGCAGGCGCCCTGGCGCTGACCGTTCAAAGAGCGAGGAGATGTCCAGTTTGCCCAGGACGACCGCCACCCTCGGCGCGTCGGCACCTTCCATCAGGATCTCGAAGGGCTCGTTCGCGCCGATCGCTTTCGCGCCGTCGTATCCCGCTTTCGCCACCCGCTCCTGCGCGTGCAATTCCCCCGGAAACATCAACATGCCGGCGAGCGCACCGGCGGCGACCAGGCACGCGCTCTGGCGATGAAACCTCTTGTCAGTTTTCATAGGGTCGAGGTCTGGAGCATGAGGCGGTCACGAAACGCCCCCCCGGAGGAGAGGCGTTTCGTGGGCGGGGTCGCTACTGCTGCCGGTTCCGACCCTTCGGACCAGCCCTGCCCGGACATTCGTTCCCCGAGCAAATGGTCAGGTACCCGCGGTATTCGCGGCCGCAGTAATGGTGCGCCACACAGGTGCGCCCCGGGCTGTCCACGTCTCCGTAGCAGGTGATGGTGACCCTGATGTTGGCGCAGCCTCTGTTGCGGTTGTCGGTGGCATAGGCAGGGCGTCCGCTAGCCAGGTCGAGCGCGGTCCAGAGGAGCCACTCTGCTGCCCTTGTCGTGAAGGACGCCACCGGTTTCGCCTTCTGCAGACAGTCCAGCGACTCTTTGGTGGGCACGCCGCTCGTATCGAGTGTCACCTGACGCCCCTTGTACAGCGTCACGTCCTCGACGTGCTTGCCATCCTGGACCTTCGCCTTGAACTCGAACAGGCCGAAGCGGGGGCTTGCATAGCGGCCACGCAGATGAAGGCCGTTCGGAACCTCGAGGATCTTCTTCCCACCATCATCGTCCAGCTTCGCCGGCGAATTGATGATGAACGCCTCGCAGGTATCGTCCGCCATCACAGGAATCATAAAGACCAATGAGAACAACACCAAAGCCAACGCGCGGCCGGATGCTCGACTTGCCATGCTCTCTCCTTCAAGGTGCAATGCTGTGGTGGGAGGCCTCCGACTTTACCGAAGTCGGATTTCCGTAGCAACTCGTTTTTGTAGAGACGCCCGTCAACGCCAGACTCGAGTATCAAGTGGGGTCTGACCCCACCTTGATACTTGAGGGCGCGATCACTCTCCGAGGAGGTCTGCGCTGGAGACCGTGATGTCGTAGCGCTCTCTGGCTACGGTCGTCATGGTCTCGGCGAACTGCCGGTGGTCGCGCAGGATGCGCCGGAAGTCCGACTTTCGGAGCACGAACAGATCGCACTGCGTCCGGGCCACGACCGTGGCCGTTCGCGGAGCAGTCAGCAGGAGGCCGATCTCGCCGAAAAAGTCTCCGTCCCTCAAGGTGCGCAGCGTCTTCCCCCGCTTATCGACGACATCCACCTCGCCGCGCAGGATCAGGTACATCCTGCTGGCCTCCTCCCCGATGCGAATGATGGTGTCGCCTGCCTCGGCCGAGCTGGAGTGGAGGGCCAGAATCACCGAATGCAGCAGCAGCGGATCGGCGCCGGCAAACAGCGGCGACTTCTCCAGCACTTCCGGCGTGATCACCTCGAACCAGGTCCGCCCCTCGCGATCGATGAAGTGCCCTGCCGCGGGAGGTCCCCACGAACCGCGCATGTAGTTGGGAAACTCATCGCCTGCCGGCGTGGCCTTCCAGTAATCCAGAATCGGCTGCGCGATGCGCCAGGCCGCCTCCACGAGATCGCCCCGCGAGAACAACGTTGCGTCGCCGCGGGTGCAGGAGTGAATCATCACTTCGTATCCGGTGTAGCGGGACGCGCGGAACGCATCGCCATAGCTGAAGCGCATGTCCACTTCCTGAAGCTGCAGCGTCGGGCCGGGAACCTTGGCCTGAAACTGCAACTCGATTCCCTGGAAGGGCTGGATGTGAAACACCAGCCGGTTGGACTCGAGCTCGTCGACGGCCGTGCCGCGGAACATTGCCTGCGGCGGCTTCTTGAACTCCACGACGATCTCCGTGCCGCGCTTCCATAACGCCTTTCCGGAACGGAGATAGATCGGCACTCCCTCCCAGCGCCAGTTGTCGATGGCCAGACGCACCGCGGCAAACGTTTCCGTGCTCGACGCGGCATCGACATCCTTCTCCTGCCGATAGCCAGGTTTGGCCACTCTCCCATCGTCGTCATACGACGGGCCGTACTGGCCCCGCACCGCGTTCTGCTGCACTTCGTCCTGCGTGTAGATGCGCACCGCATTGAGGAGCTTCGCCTTTTCGTTACGGATGGCGTCCGCGCGAAACGAGCCGGGGGCCTCCATACAGAGGTAGGCGAGCATCTGAAACATGTGGTTCTGCATCATGTCGCGCAGCACGCCCGAGCCGTCGTAGTAGCCGCCCCGTCCCTGGACGTCGACCGCCTCGCTGACGTTGAACTGGATGTTGTCGATGTGCGAGCTGTTCCACAACGGCTCGAACATGCCGTTGGCGAAACGAAACGCCAGCAGGTTCTGCACGGTCTCTTTGCCGAGATAGTGATCGACGCGATAGATCTGATCCTCGTCCCAGTGGGCGAGAATCTCCCGGTTCAAGGCGAGTGCGGACGCCAGGTCCGTGCCGAATGGCTTCTCGACGATGATCCGCCTCCACCCCGGACCTTCGCGGAACCCCGCCTCGAAAAGCGCGTTGGAAAGCGGCCCAAAAAACTTCGGTGCCATCGCGAAGTAGAAGAGAACGTTCCCGCGGGCCTGATAGCGCGCATCCAGCTCACGAACCGACTCGCGCAGCTTCCTGAAGTCGGCCACATCGATCGCCGCGGCTGTGTAGTGGAAACGGCTGAGCAAAGACGCCGCTGTGTCCTCTTCGAACTCCTTCCGCGTATGAAACGCACGCAGCCCATCCTCCGGGCTGGAGATGCGCTCGCGGAACTCCTCATCGCTCATCTCGCCGCGCCCCACTCCGAGAACCGCGAAGTCGCTGGCGAGCAGACCGTCACAGGCGAGGTTGTAAAGCGCTGGAACGAGGAGGCGGCGAGTCAGATCGCCGGAGGCACCAAAGACAACCAGGATGCAGGGTTCGCTGAGCGGCGCTCCCGCCGGGGAGTCGTTTCCTGTGGACCGAAACACCTGCGCGCTCTCCGGCATTGGACTGCAGCTCCTGTTCTTCCGTGGTCGGGATCCCACAACTCTAGCAGTCTGCGGGGAAGAACACGCTTCGGCGACCAGCGGTACGCGACCCCTGCCGGGGTCGATCCCCATTGCCCCGCTGCTGTCCGGTGGTCGCTCGCTTTGCTCACACCACCGGCTGTTATGGAGTGACCTTGTCAAGTCACCAGTGTCGTGGCTGCCTTTGATTTTGCTTTTTCCCTAGATGAGCCTTTGCTTTTGATTCTCGTTCTGTTGGTCCAGCCGTCC
>JANMSA010000746.1:0-4927 GCA_031388865.1 Acidobacteriota bacterium
CCCCCCCCCCCCGCCCCACCCCCCCCCACCCCCCGCCGCCCAACCGCCCACCCCACACCCGACAACCGACACCCGACAACCGCCACCCGCACCCGCCAACCCGCCAACCGAAATCAGCACCGCACGACCACGAGCGTCATGTTGTCGTGGGCGGCGGCGGTTCCGCGGAACGAATCGACTGCCTGCACGATCACGGCGCGCGCTTCTTCGGCGGTCATGGTGCTGGTGATTGCGTCGCGTACGGTTGTGAGCAGGAGATCGTCGCCGAACTCTTCGCTCTGCTCGTTCATGGCTTCGGTGACGCCGTCGGAGTAGAGGATCAGGAGATCTCCGGGAGCGGTGGTGATGGTGGTGCGGTCGCAGAGCGTGGAGAACATGCGCGCTGAGGTCATGCCGAGGCCGACTCCGCGCGGCGAGAGTGCGGTCACTTCGCCGGACGCTTTGCGCCAGAGCAGCGGCGTGTGTCCTGCACGGACGAACTGGAAGGTCCGGGCGGTGGGGTCGAAGACGCCGAAGAGCATGGTCACGAAGACGCTGCGGTTGCCGAGGGAGTGGATGCCGGCGTTCACGTCGGCCAGTGTTTCGAGCGGGTCCGCACGCCCGTCACTTGCGGCGAGCAGGAGGCCTTTGGTGATCGTCATGACCAGCGCAGCGGGAACGCCCTTGCCGCTTACATCGGCGACAGTGATGCCGACGCTGCCGTCGCTCATCGGGACGAAGTCGAAGAGATCCCCGCCCACCTGACGCGCGGGGCGGCAGAAAGAGGCGATCGTCGTTCCGGGAATCTCCGGTGCCGTCGCCGGCAGCATCTGTTCCTGCGCGAGCCGTGCGACCTCGAACTCTGTCTGGATGCGTTCGCGCTCGGCGCGCGCCGGGCGCGGCTCCCATGGGAGGTATGGCTTCATCGAGCCCCAGAGCCAGACCAGGTGCGCCGCAGCGGCGACCGCGAAGCCCAGCCCCGCGGCGGTCCAGCCATCCGCGCGAATCGAGGCGGCGGGCTGCACGATTCTGCTTGCCGCTGAGATTGCCCACGCAGCGCTTGCGGCGGCGGTGGCCAACGCCAACAGATCCACGCGGCGGAAGACCTGATCGAAGAGGATTGTGACGAGCAGCGCCGTCAGCAGCGCGGGAACGAGCGAACCGACGGAATCGTCGAGAAGCACCACGAGGGTGAGCACAAAGGCGAGCACTCTCCCGAGAGGTCCGCGCAGCTTGTCCTGCGCGAACGGAACGAGCACGGCGAAGGCGAGCAGCACCGGCATGACTCCGCCGAAGAGTTGCATCGGCATGAAGCCGGAGAGGAAAAGAGGATCGTCTTTCGCATCCGTGATGTGGTACTTGCCGAACAAGCCCGTCGCGCGAATCAGATAGGGCGCTGCGGCGATCCAGCCCCCTGCGGCGATTCCAGTGAGGAGCGCCGCGCCCACGCTCCTGCTCCCGATCCGGCCGCGCAGCAGCAGTTCCTCGAACGATACGAGCTGCTTTGCGAAGCGCCTCCGCGCCCACGGGTAGCCACCCGCAATGGCAAGGCACGGGGGAATCCCGACGATTGCCGAGCCGATGATCAGCGTCCACCGCTCCGCCGCAGAGTTTTCATAAAACGTAGCAACGATCCCTGGGTTGAGCCCCGTGAGCATGTCCATGAGGAGGATTGGCCAGGTGATGCCGGCGAGCGTCAGCGCCAGGCGCTGCGGAACCAGGCCTCGGCCCGTGGCCATCACGTACAGCACCATTCCGAACAGCGCGGCGAGGACGACGCCGATGTCGGAGATGTTGTCGAGGATGCCGGTGACGCTCCGTCGATCTTCGTTCTTCTCGTTCAGTTCCAGCCCATAGCGAATGTCGCGAACCTGCGGGCCGGCCACGATGGCGGTGGCGCGATGGACGAGACGCAAATCCGCGGCGCTCCGCTCCCAGCGGAAGCGCACCCCTCCCGGGCCGAGGTCTTCCTGGGCGACGCTGCGGTACGAGCTCGCTTGCGGTACGAAACGGCGAAGCGCAGTCTCGGCGAGCGGTGTGGCCGCGTCGACGGTCACGTCATCGCCGGGACGCGGGTCGCGCCGGACGACCACCGCGCTCGGCCTGCCCGTCGGGTCCATCCTCACTCCGATGTGGTGGTCGTCCTCATTCGGATTGCGAAAGGCGACGTGGATCTGCAGTGCTGGCGACAGGTCCGCGCCCACCTGCGACGCGAGCTCGTCGTTCAACTTGCCGTTGACGCGGACGCCCGCTTCGGCCGTCCATCCGCTGACATCCATCCCATGGCCGGCTGCGACCGAGCGCGCACGAGCGACGCTCTCCTCTTCGCCCAGCCGAATACGCCATTGGGCGCCGTCGCTGAAGCGCGGGAACAGCCAGGCCAGGACCAGGTAACCGGCGACGCCGATGGCGACGATTACAAGCGATGGCTTGTTGCTCACGGCTGCACCTCCGGCTCCGGCGTGCCGACCGGCGTCAGGGACAGCGCCACAGCCGTGCAGCTCTGAGATGCGTCGACGCCTCGCGAATGTCGTGCGGCGAGAGCGAAGAGCGCGTCCACGAGGCTTTTCGGATCGGTGCTGTCCGCTGCCGCCAGCTCCTTGCGAAGTGCCTCATCGCCGAGCGCCGCACCATCGCGATCGCGCAGCTCCGCGAAGGGAGCCGTGTAGATCACCACCGCGTCCGAGGTCAGACGTGCGTACTCTTCTCCCTCCAGTGAAGTGGCGTTTCCCTCGCGGATGAGCACTGCATGAGGGATGTCCCCGAATGAGGCGAACAGGAATTGCCCCGAGGCGCGATCGAGCCGGCCGAAGAAGAAGGACAGCGGCAGGTCGTCGCCGAAGATTGCGGAGAGTTGACGGTGCACGCGATCGGCGATGTCGCGGGGATTGCGGAGACGCGCGGCGTAGTTGAGCAGCAGGCCCTTCAGCATCGAAACGCAGAGCGCTGAGGAGAGTCCGGAGAGCCGCGCATCCGCAACGGCCACGCTCACATGGTCCGGCGAAGAAAAGAACTCGTAGTAGTCGCTGCCGATATCGGCGGATGCCGAGTGCCTCGCGGCGAGCCGCACGCCATCGATCACAGGAACGACGCGCGGCATCACCCGAAGCTGCGCCGCCCGGGCCGCGTCCATCTCCGTCTTCAAAATCAGGCGTTCGGTGATGTTGCGTGCGTACTCGGGCCGCGCCGCCTCTGCCTCCACACCGCCGGGCGCTTCGCGTTTGCGGAACGCGGCGATCGCTGCTGCTCCTGCGAGCACCGCCAGGATGGTGATCATCGTCCATCCCGCCGAGCGAAAAGTGAGCGCCGGCTGCGCGATCAGCAGCGCAGACGAGGCAGCCCACGCGGACACCGCGGTCGCAACGACAACCGCCAGAATGTCTCCCGCCAGGAAGGGCACCAGCAGAAGTGCCGCGGAGACCCCCGCCTGCACGACACTCCAAGCCATGGGCCTGTGGTTGCCGAGGACGCTGATGGTGAAGAAGAACACCACGAGTACGGAGAACGCGATCTGCGCGTTCCGCGTCCGTCCTCTGCGGTGCGTGATCGAGACCGCTGCCATCAGCAGGCCGATGAGCACCGGGATGGGGGTGAATGCGAAGAGCACGACCACGAGGCCGGGAAGCTCGGTCTGGAACGGCATGCGCTCCCCATCGCCGATCGTTGCCCAGCCACCGATCGACCTGCGCAGGAATGGTTCGAGACCGGAAAACAGGATGCCCCATCCCGCGAACGTCAGTCCGTTGACCAGCGAGGAACGGACGGCCCGCGTGGTGAACAGCCCTCCCAGCACCGCATCGGTCGACGTGAGCTTCTCCGGATAGACCTCGCGCAGATCGGCTTCACATGCACCCCAGGTAATGGCCAGAAGTGTGGCCATCACGGTGGAGACCAGGAACAGCAGCACGAAGTCGATCCCCGGTCCGGTCGCGGCCCCACGCTCGAGCGCGGCGATGCGTTGGCTCTCGCCGGTGAGAAAGGTCGAGGAGGCGAAAGCCACGAATACGAGAGCGGCGACGATCACCGTTCGTTTGAGCGGGATCTCCTGCTCGCGCAGCCGGCGGACGAAGCGCGCGACCACATAGACCAGCCCTGCAAGGATGAGCAGGAAAATCGCGGCGCCGCGCACCGTTTCGAGGGTCTTGCTCAGTTCAGGGAATCGTTTCGCACGCGCGGGCGAGATCTCAGGATCGAGCGCGAAGCCGATCACGGTCGCTCCGGATGTTTCGACCTTCGCTTCGATTGCGAGATCCTTGCTGTACGGTCTGCGGAACGTGAATCGTCGTACTTCCGAGGCAGTAGATTCGTGCCGCTGCACGCCCAAGCCGCCCGCGATGAACCCCGTGCGGTCGGCTCCGAGGCGGCGCTGCAGCTCGTCTTCCGCGGCCCGTCTCGCTTGTGCTTCGCTGACCGGCATGCCTCGCGTGCTCGCAGCGGTGGGCGGAACACGATAGGAGAGCAATCGTCCCGCCGGCGAAACGGTCACGTGAACGGAGTCGGCGGTGTTGGTCGCATTCTCGAGGACCCCGCGATACGCAGCGGGCGACACGATGCGCTCGATGGCGGAGCGTTCCGCGGGAGCGGCGCTCACCTCGAGGTAGTGGCGGAGATCGTTGTCGGGCTGAAGGTCGACGAGGTCGCGCCAGGTGGCCGCGTTCACCCCTTTGGAAGCGGCGTGCGCCCTGGCGATCCGCGCAACATCCTTCCTCGAGACCGTCAATCCGAGGCTGGCAGCCGTGGAGTAGCGCGAGGCGAGGAACATCCCCAGCAGCGCCGCAAACGGTGCTAGCAGAACGAACACTCTCCAAAGTCTGCTTCCTCTCTGCGGCGACGGAACGGACACTCCGCTCACTCTCCTGCCCGATTTGAGAGGGCAGTATACGCGGGTGCTTTGGAGGTCGCGCGTGGTGCGGTCTCCGCGACCCCTGCCGGGGTCGATTGTTTCGCG
>JANMSA010000791.1:0-5689 GCA_031388865.1 Acidobacteriota bacterium
CCGACGTTCTCGAACGGGATCTGATTGATCTCCAGGTTGAGCGAGCCGCGCTGCATCTCCAGCACGAGAGTGGTCGCGTCGGGGATGATGCGTACGGCGACGTTCTTGATCTTCGGGACGCCCTGGTGCCAGTGGGGCGACGCCTCCAGCTCGACGCTCTCATCGGTCCTGAAATTCACCACACGGTACGGGCCGGTGCTGATTGGTTTGGTCTTGGCCGTGTTCGCGTCCGTCCCGGTGGGGACGATGCCGAGGGTGAGGTTGTCGAAGAGACCGCCGTTGGGTTCCTTGAGATGGAACACCACCGTGTGCGCGTCCGAAGCCTCGATGCGGTCGATCGAAGAGTAGCCCGATTTCTTCGAAGTGGTGAAGCCCTCGGACCTCAGGGTGTCGTACGTCCATTTCACATCCTGCGCGGTGACGGGCTTGCCGTCCTGGAACTTTGCGGCGGGATGCAGCTTGAAGATGATGGTGCGGTCGTCAGGAGTCTCCCAGCTCTGGGCCACGTCCGGGGCGTAGTCCATCTCCGGAGTCACGCGGACCAGACCGCGGCAACAGAGGTCGAAGATGCGCCCGGAGGCGTTGTCGTTGCCAACGCGTGGATCGAGGTTGGTCGGGCTGCTCTTCAGGCCGATGACCATTCGGTTGGCGTCGCCGCCGGCCGCCTTACCGGTGGACTTCTCTCCGCCGCCGCACGCGGCGAACAGTACGGCCGCACTGACCATCGCGAGGATCTTGAGCTCTCGGATTCTCATTCGTGTCACTCCTGGAAGCAGACGTTACAAGAGAAGTGCCGACGCGCGTTTCGCTGCGGTTGTCGGTTGTCCTTGTCGGTTGTCTGGGCGTTCTCCCCTGGACGGCACTGGCGGACTCTTCTTCGGGCGAGAAGTCGCAGACAACCGACAACGGACAACTGACAACCTCGTATCATGCCCGCATGTTGCGTGTTTTCTTCTTGTTGTGTGCGACCGCGCTGGCCACCCCGATCCACGCCGAGAAGGTGATCGTCCTCGGTTTCGACGGGGTCGATGCAAACTACACAGAGCGCTGGATGAATGAGGGCAAGCTGCCGAATCTGGCGAAACTGCGGGCGCAGGGGACCTTCCGTCCGCTGCTTCCGACGACGCCGGCGCAGACGCCCGTGTCGTGGTCGACGTTCAGCACCGGGATCGATCCCGGCCGCACCGGCATTTTCGATTTTCTCCGGCGGGATCCGAAGACCTACATGCCTGTGTTCGCCGCCTTCGACGAGACCACGGAGCCGTTCCTTTTTGGCCATCTGAACTCCCCGCTCTCAGGCGCGGGGGTGCTGCTGCTGTTCGGACTGATCGCGGCGATCCTGTTTGTTCGCGGGCGGCGCATCGCAGGGACGTTGACCGCCTTGATCGCGCTCGCCCTCGGCAGCGCAGCCTTTTACGGCGTCTGCAAATACGTCCCCGAGACCCGCCCTGGTGTCGTCAACCGCCGGCAGGGCATCCCGTTCTGGGAAGCTGCGGCCCAGAGCGGGAAGAAGGCCTCGATCGTTCACGTGCCGGTGACGTTTCCCGCGAACGATTTCGGCGCCGGCGATCATCGGGGCCACATGCTCGCGGGTCTGGGCGTCCCGGACATCTCCGCGCGCGTGGGTAAACCCTTCTACTTCACCTCCGAGCTAGACTTCCAGCGCGGCAGAGCAAACGAGTTCTCCATCGAAGTCGTGCAGCTCGAGGACAACAAAGGGGTCATCGAGACGAAGATCGTCGGGCCGCCCAACAAGCTGTTCAAGGAACCGCCCTACATCGCCATCCCGATGACGGTCACCGTTGCCGGAGACCGCAACTCCATCGAGCTTGAAGTGAGCGGGAAGAAGCATTCGCTGCGGGCAGGGGAGTGGACCGGCTGGGTGGACTTCGTGTTTCCATTCAACCCGCTGATCAAAGTTCGCGGGATCAGCCGGTTTCACCTTCTCTCGGTGCAGCCGGAGATCAAGCTGTATCTCTCGCCGATCAACTTCGACCCGCGCGCGCTCCCTCCCGGCTTCAAAGTGTCCGCGCCGGCGGACTGGGCTCCGCAGCTGGCGAAAGAGCAGGGGCTCTACAAGACCATCGGCTGGCAGATCGACACGTGGGCCATCTCGGAAGGGTTCGCCACTGAGAAGATTTTCTGGGACGACATGCAGTGGACGGTCGCGCGGTCGCGGAAGATCTTCAATGCGCTACTGCAGAAGGACGATGACCTGATCGTGCAGTGCTTCGAGTTTCCGGACCGCGTCGGTCACGTCTTCTGGCGCTTCATCGATCCCAGACATCCCGCGTACGACGCCAAGCTTGCTGCCGAATGGGGCGATGCCCTGCTGAAGTCGTATCAGCTCATGGACGCGATCGTCGGCGACGCCATGGCCGCCGCGGAGAAGAAGAACGCGCTGCTGCTGGTCGCGTCCGATCACGGCTTCGCGTCGTTCCGCAAGAGCGTGCACTACAACACCTGGCTGGTCGTGAACGGATACATGACGCTCAAGACCGGCGTGGAGGTCAAGGACCGGAACGTGGAGATGCTCTTCGATCAGGGACAGTTCTGGGAGAACGTCGACTGGTCGAAGACTCGCGCCTACGCCATGGGTCTGGGGGAGGTGTACGTCAACGTCAAAGGCCGCGAAGCGCAGGGTGTCGTCGAGCCCGGCCCCACCTATGACGCCCTCAAGAAGGAGCTGAAGGAAAAGATGGTGGCGATGATCGACCCCGAGACCGGGGAGCGTCCCGTGCGCCGCGTCGTCACCCGCGAGGAGATCTTCAAAAGGTTCGATCCGAACATGATCCCGGACCTCTTCGTCATGAACAACGACGGATACCGCGTCTCCTGGCAGACCTCCCTGGGCGGTGTCCCCAAGGCGGTCTTCGAGTCCAACAAAAACGTCTGGAGCGGCGACCACTGCTCGGTCGACCCCGAGATCGTGAAAGGGATTTTCTTCAGCAACCGCAAGCTGACCACTGCGCGAGCTCCCTACATCGCGGACATCTACCCCACGGTGCTGGGGGCGCTGGGGGTGAAGGCGCCGTACGAGTTGGATGGGGTTGCGCTGCAGTAGCTCGTTTCAGCTCGCAGCTCTCAGGACGGTGAGCTCGCAGCTCGCAGCTCTGAGGAGGAGCGGAGGCCTGTTGTTCTGAGGAGGACACGTGGCAGAGTCTTTCCGTGATTTGATTGCGTGGCAGAAAGCGATGGCCCTCGTGACGGACGTGTACCGCGCGACGGAAGAGTTCCCCGATCGGGAGCGTTTTGGACTGACGAATCAGATCCGCAGATCCGCGGTGAGCGTCGCGAGTAATATCGCAGAGGGAAAGGGTCGTTTCTCGAAAAAAGAGTACGTGCACTTTCTCTCAAATACTCGAGGGTCGCTGTGCGAGTTGCAGACTCAGCTCGAGATCGCAACGAACCTCGGTTACCTTCCAGACCCGCTCTGGGCTGACCTCGAAGAGAGTGCGGCCGAAGTGGGCCGCATTCTGAATGGATTGATGAAAACGATTCGCGTTTCTCCTGAGAGCTGAGAGCTGAGAGCTGAGAGCTGCGAGCTAACCAAAGAAGAGCTAACAGCTAAGAGCTAAAAAATTGGACTACAAGAGACTCCTCACCCAGGTCGAGCGCACGCTCGAGGCCATCGACACCACCGACTCTCCGTCTTCGACCGTGGAGCAGATCGGCGAGACCATTGCGCTCAATTTCAGGGACGAGCTGGGCATCACCGGCGGTCGCGTGTACGAGTCGCGCGGCGACTGCTACGAACTGGTCGGGCGCTTCGGCGAATCACACGAAGGCGAACTGGGGATCGAGGTCCCGAAGGCCTACAAACCGATCGAGCTGGTGCTCGAGAACGGGATCGTGGTCATGGACCCGACCGATCCCGGGTACGACCCGATCCTGGAGAGCAAGCTCGGTGCGGAGCGATTCTGCGCGATCTCCGTCGGCGACGAGGAGTTTCTCATCGCCTTCAACGTCTCGCGGGAGCAGAGTCGCGAAGACATCCTCTTCTCGCTGAACCTGATCCGGTACGCGATCAACCAGCGCATTCGCGCCAGGTGGTACGAGTCGCTGATCGTCGAGGCGCAGCGGATCCAGCAGTCCATTCTGCCGCAGCGCATCCCGCAATACGCGGGCTACGACATCTGGGGACGCACCGTACCGGCGGAGATCGTCAGCGGCGACTTCTACGATTTCATCCCCGTCTCTGAGAACGTCCTCGGCATCGCCATCGCGGACGGCTCTGGTCACGGCCTGCCGGCCGCGCTGGTGGTGCGCGACGTCTACATGGGCCTGCGCATGGCCACCGATCGCGACTTCAAGATCATCCGTACGCTGCAGAAACTGAACAACATCCTGCACCGCGGCCGCCTGACGACCAAGTTCGTCTCGCTGTTCTACGGAGAGCTCGAAACGGGTGGAATCCTGATCTACAGCAACGCGGGGCACAACCCGCCCTTCGTCCTGCGTGGCGGAAAGGTGGAGTTTCTGACGAATGGAGGTCCGGTGCTCGGGCCCACGCCCGACGCCACCTACACGCGCGGCTTCGCGAAGCTCGCTCCGGGCGACCTCTTGTGCATGTACACGGACGGCATCATCGAGGCTCGTGACCGGAACGAGCGGGAGTTCGGGACCGACCGACTGGTCCGGGCGGTGAAGGCCACTCAGACCCGAAGCGCTCAGGAGATCGGCAGGGAGGTGCTCGCCCGCGTCGCGAAGTGGGGCCGGGAGGGGCAGGACGACCGCACCGTCGTGATCGTGAAAGCGGTCGAGGTGTGATGGCGGACGTTCTCTACTTCAACGGCCGGTTCACCACCACCGACGAGCGCGTTCTCGGCGTCGAGGACCGCGGCTTCCAGTTCGGGGACGCGGTGTACGAGGTCTTCAAATTCGTGGGCCGCAGGCCCGTGCTGCTTCCCGATCACTACCGGCGCATGGAGCAGGGGCTGCGCGAGATCGAAATCCCGTCGCCGTGGTCCGAGTCAGCATTCACGAAGGTGATGGCGGATCTGTTAGGGCGCACGGGCGTCGAGAAGGGGATCGTCTACATCCAGGTCTCACGCGGCGAAGCTCCGCGTGCGCACTTCTGGCCGGAGCAGGTCTCACCGACGGTCGTCGCGTACTCACGGGCGTTCGTCTTTCCCGACGCAGGCAAGCAGGAGCGGGGCATTGACGTCATCACCGTGCCCGACCACCGCTGGCACTTCTGCAATGTGAAATCCGTAAATCTTCTCGGCAACGCCATCGCCAAGAAGAGCGCACAGCGGGGCGGTGCAGATGAGGCGCTGCTGATCGCGGAAGGTCTGGTGCGCGAAGGCGCCAGCTCGAACTTCTTCGCCGTGAAGAACGGCGGTCTGGTCACGCATCCACTCGACGCGCACATTTTGGCCGGCGTGGTCCGGAACCGCGTCATCACGCTGGCGCTTGGTTCCGGGCTCCGTGTCGACGAGCGTCCGTTGCGCGAGGCCGAACTGTTCGAGGTGGATGAGGCCTTCATCACCAGCACCACGCAGGGGGTGATGCCGGTGACGAAGATCGACGGCCGCGTGATCGGCAGCAGCCGTCGCGGATCGATCACGGCGACTCTGCAGCAATCGTTCGACCGGCTCGAAGCGCGTGACGCCGGCTTCGACGCGTAGGAACGACGAGGGGGGCGCCGGGGGGGGGGGGGGGGGGGGGGGGGGGGGGGGGGGGGGGG
>JANMSA010000819.1:0-4511 GCA_031388865.1 Acidobacteriota bacterium
CCCCCCCCCCCCCACCACCTGTACACCCACTTGGCCGGGATGAATCTCTAGTAGAGATCGTTCCGAGCGTTGAAATCCGTCGCCAGCGAACGGTTTCCAAGATTGCAGGCGCTGACCGATGGATACATCGTCGCTCCGCTCACGTTCGAGTGGCCGATCCCGATCACATGACCCACCTCGTGGGCCATGATGCCGTCGATGTCGAATGGGACAACAACCCCAACCTCCGCAGAGAGATCCCCCGGGAAATCCCCGTTCTCATCACGGCCGCTCCATGGTCAATCGTTGCGCACCGAGAGTCTCGTTGACCCCCGTGAGTCATTCTTCCTGACCCTCGTGATACCTTTTCGTGAATGGCGCCGGGCTATGTCTCCATCAGCCGCTTTCGGGTAGACAACGGAATGGAAGGGGAGGTGGCGGACGCGTTCCGCTCGCGGCCGCACGTCGTGGAAGGCACGGCAGGATTCGTCCGCATGGACGTGCTCTCCCCGGTCGAGGATGACGCGGAGTTCTGGCTGGTCACGTTCTGGACGGATGAGGCGAGCTTTCGCGCGTGGCACCACGGGCACACGTTCCGCGAGTCGCACTCCGGGATCCCGAAAGGCCTGAAGCTCGATGCAAGAGCCACAGAGCTGCGCGGCTTCCGCTACGTGGCATCATGACGGCAGCTGCAACATCTGCGATGACCTCCGCCGACACCATTCGCGCGCGCCTGGACGAGCTGGCGGTCGCGATCTCACCGCCGCACGCGCACCCGAATTGCGTCGAAGACGCGCGGTTTCACCTCCGCTACCTGGCCACGGCACTGGACGCGCAGAGCGTCGCAATGTTTCTCGACTACATCGGCTGGGTGAAAGTCATGCTCGCGGCGCGCAGAATCGAGGAGCGTGATCTCATCGATCAATTGCAGAATCTCGCGGATGCACTGACGGACATCCCGGACGCACGCGCATACGTCCAGAGCGCCGTCGCCGAGCTGCCAGAGATGTCCGAGGACGTTCCCTCCTCGCTCGATCCGCGCGTTCCGTTGTGGCGGGAAGCATCCACGTATCTGGACGCGATCCTCCGCGGAAGCCGCACCGACGCACTGCAGATCGTGCTCGCGTCACTCGAATCAGGGTCCAGCCTTCGGGACATCTACCGGCACGTCTTCGAGCCGGTGCAGCAGGAGATCGGAAGGCTCTGGCAACTCAACCAGATCACGGTCGCGCAGGAGCACTTCTGTACCGCCTCCACCCAGCAGATCATGACCCGGCTCTACGGGCGCATGTTCGAGGGGGAGAAGCACGGCCGGCGTGCGGTGGGCATGTGCGTGGGCGAGGAACTGCACGAGGTCGGCATGCGGATCATCACCGATCTCCTCGAGCTGGAAGGCTGGCAGACCTGGTACCTCGGCGCCAGCGTTCCTCCCGCGGCCGCCGCGCAGTTCTGCGTCGAACAGAACGCGAACGTCCTGCTGGTTTCTGCGACGCTGCCTCCGCATATTGAGAGCGTTGCCAAAGTGATCAGGGCATTCCGCGCCCGTCCGGAGCTTTCGGAGGCGAAAGTCCTGGTCGGCGGCCGCGCCTTCCGCCATGCACCTGAGGTTTGGCGTACGATCGGAGCGGATGCCTACGCCAGAGATGCCGACGACTGTCTCATCGTTCTCGGGACGCTCGTCCCCTGAGGGGGTTGCCCTTCGCTGCGCGCCGGACGGGGTCGTCGAGCGCGTCGTCGTCCACAATCTGAGCGGAGCGGAGATCGCCGGGTCGCTCAGCGCTTCGGTCGATGACGGCAGCATCGCCTCCTGCCGCCTGTTCCTGCGCAGTCTCCTGCGGGGCGGCCTCGCCCGGTCCACGCCCATGCGCCTGGGCACGCGCGACGTGCATTGCTTCGGAATCGGCAACGCGGTGATCGGTGTCATCGATCCCCTCACGGCGGCGGCGTTCGCGGAGTCGGTGGAAGGGTTCGAGACGCTGGCGGCCGCGATCCGCCGGACGGACGACACCTATCAACTCTACGAGGATCTCGCGCGCGCGAACAACGAGCTGGTGACCGCGCAGCGGGAGCTGGCCCGCAGCGTCGCCGAACTGCAACGCCTCAATGCATACAAGGACGAGCTCCTGGGGATGGCCGCGCATGACCTGCGCAACCCGCTCAGCGCCAACGCCGCGTTCATCGCGTTCCTGCTCGAGGATTCGGCCGGCTTCAGCGCCAATGACCACATGCTCCTGGACCGTCTGCGCTCGAACAGTGAGTACATGCTCCGGCTCGTCGACAGCGCGCTCGATTTCGCCGCCATCCAATCCGGACACGTACGCCTGCAGCTCGAGGATTCCAACGTCGATGAGCTGACCGCCTCGGTCGTGGAGACGATGCGCATCATCGCCGACGCGAAGCGCGTGGGAATCCTCTATGCCGCAGGTGCCACTCTGCCACGCATGGCGCTCGACCAGGTGAAGATCAGTCAATCCATCCAGAACCTGATCGCGAATGCGGTGCAGTACTCGCCCGACGACGCGACGGTCGAAGTGCGCGTGAGCGCGAGTGGCTCCGGCGTTGCGATCGAAGTCGAAGACCACGGACCGGGCATCCCGCCGGAGGAACTTCCAGGCCTGTTCAAGGCCTACACGCGCCTGTCGACCGTCAATCTCACGAAACAGCGCAGCGCGGGACTGGGCCTCGCCATCACCAGGCGGATGGTCGAGGCGCACGGCGGCACGATCGACGTTCGCAGCGAGGTCGGGAAAGGCTCCCTGTTCGTGCTGCGACTCCGTTAGCTGTCAGCGAGCCGGCTGTGAGCTCTTCGCTCTTAGGAGCACCTTCGCGTTCTCGTTGCCTGCTGACTTGTCGTCGCCTCACGGGTCGACACGCAGTCTTTTCATCAGCGCAGGCGCAGAGTGGCCACCACGGTCTCCGCGGTTTTCTGCCCCATCCCTGACCCTGATTGATGCTCTTCGTAGCGCATCCGCAGGAGGCGATCGGCGGCGCGGGCGAGATGCCAGCTCCTCTTCTGCTTGTGCTCCCACTTGAAGATGAGAAACGAGAACTTTGCGTTGCTGATGTGCTCCGCGGCCAGCGGCACGTGGTCCGCACCGACCCACAGCGTGAGGCGGTTCTCGGTGATTTTGAGTTTGCGAGCGTCATCGTCGTCAAGACGATCCACCACGCGCAGGACCACCGCCCGCGCAGGCTTGCCCTGCCATGTTCCGGCGCCGTCGGACAGGATCTTCGCGCCCTCCATCAGCCGAAGAAGGGTGGGCGCGAAATCGAGTGCCTCGGAGGCTTCGACCGGACTGATCTGCTCGAGCGCGCGAACCGTAGGCAGATTCCGATTCTGATTGCGCAGACCGGCTTCCTTCTCGCGCTCGATCTGGTCCAGCAGAGTCTGCGGAATGATCAGGTGGAACCCGCCCGGTCCGCCGTCGAGATCGACCGCCACCTTGCCACTGAACTGATCGTTGTCGAACTTTCCGGCGCTGGTGACGCTCCGTTGCAGCTCGTACGTCACACGGATCGGCTCACGAGCCTTGAGAATCATCAGCGCGCCGCGTACGTCCGACACGCCATCGGCGGCAAGCGGGGCGGCGATGAGCAGAGCAATAGCCAGTGTGCGCACCAGAGTTGGACGACAGACAGCTCCGGAAGTTTCGCGCGGTTCGGCATGCACGGCACCTCGGGAACCCCGGGAGCTCTTTCTGCCAGGTGCGTCACTGCCGCTGACGAGCGCCGCGGCGCAGCAGCAGGTTTGACTACAATCACCCGCATGGATCTCGGACGGGTCGTCAAGTGGGTCGTTCTCATCGCGATCGTCGTCTTTGCCTGGAAGTACGCCCTGCCCTGGGTGAAGGGAAGGGGAAGCCGCGGGACGACGTCGCAGCAGAGCGACGGCTCCTGTGTCGGCGCGGCCGAGCGCGCGTCGGACGCCTGGGGCACAGGTCTCCGCCAGTTCTTCGACCCTCCCTATGATGCGGGGGCCTGGTCGGGATTCCAGCGCGATGTGCAGACGGCGATCGCGAGCGCAGAATCGCAGTGTGGCTGCGCGGCGAAGTCGTGCGAGACCACGCGGAACGCGATGCGCGACCTGCGAGGGTTCATCAGCGAGATGGACACCGCCATCCGCACCGGCGCCTCCCCCCCCTCGGACGCCGTGCAGCGTCAGGAAGCGATCGACAACCAGATCGCCAGTGCCCGCGCTCTCCTGCAGTCAGGGCAGTAGCAACCGTTGCTGGTTGTCGGTTGTCGATTGCTGGTTGCTGGTTGCTGGTTCGGTTGTTGGTTGTCGGTTGTCGGTTGTCTACGCAAATTGTCGCCGGAGCGCTAACCCACCGACACACAACTCGTGATTGTTTGCAGCCGCTGGAGGCGGCTCGTAGGGTAGCCGGTGGTGCGAGCAAAGCGAGCGACCACCGGTTTGCGAGTGTGGCAAAGGAACCGGCCCCGGCGGGGTCGCGGATTTCTTACAAAGCGGGGAGGCATAGCCAGCCCCACCCCCACCCCAGCCCGGGGCGGTTGCAAAAAGGGTCGTATTG
>JANMSA010001136.1:0-2778 GCA_031388865.1 Acidobacteriota bacterium
ACACCATCCCCGGGATGGAAGTTCCTGTACACTTCAAGCCGATCCGCACCAGCGGCGGATCCGAGCCGTGGGAGATCGCCTGCGCCCAGCTCTGCGGCCTCGGCCACTACCGGATGAAGGGTCAGTACCACGTCATGACGAAGGCCGACTTCGACAAGTGGATGGCTGAGCAGGTACCGGTGCTGACGAGCATTTCAGGATAGAAAGTAGGCAGTCCGCAGTAGGCAGTATGCAGTGGCGGAATCTTCTCCTGCCTACCGCCTACTGCGTACTGCCAACCAGAATCAATGAAACCCCTCGAGCCCATTCAGTACCCGAGTCTCACCCCCGTAGCGCTCCGCCGGTTCACGAAGCTGGTGGCGTGCTCCACGTTGTTTCTGATCTTCGCGGGGGCGATGGTCACCTCCACGGATTCCGGGCTGGCGGTGCCGGACTGGCCGAACACCTACGGCTGGTTCATGTTCTCGTTTCCACTGAGCAAGATGGTCGGCGGGATTTTCTACGAACACGGCCATCGTCTGATCGCCTCCACGGTGGGGTTCCTGTGCATCATTCAGGCGGTCTGGCTGCAGCGCCGCGAGCCCAAACGCTTCGTGCGCAGGCTCGGCTGGCTTTCCCTCGTCGCCGTCATCGTGCAGGGCATCCTCGGTGGCATCACGGTGCGCTTCCTTCTCCCGAAGTCGATCTCCATCTCCCACGCGGCTCTGGCTGAGATCTTCTTCTGCCTGAACATCTCGATCGCGTTCTTCACGTCGCGGTGGTACGCCAGTCTCTCGACGATGGAGAAAGGGGACGCGCCCGTGCGCCTGGCCTGGGGCCTGACCACGGTCGTGTTTCTGCAGATCCTGGCCGGCGCGGTCATGCGCCACCTTGGCGCTGGGCTGGCCATCCCGGATTTTCCGCTGTCGTTTGGACGGGTCATCCCGGAGTTCGCCTCGACGAGCATCGTGTCCGCATACGTGCATCGCGTGGGGGGATTCCTCGTCGCCGCGAGCGTCGTGGCGATGGCCGTGCGGCTGTTTCGATACGAGAAGAATCATCCGCTGCGCGCTCTTGCTCAACTGCTCGTCATCGTCGTGGCCGGTCAGGTGCTTCTCGGCGGCTACGTCATCTGGAGCGGGAAGCAGCCGCACATCACCAGCCTGCATGTGATGCTTGGCGCCTCGACGCTGGCCCTCTCGCTGATCCTGACACTGTCTGCGCGCACGGTCGCGTGGCGCACGGGCGGGTTGGCGGTTGGCGGTTGGCGGTTGGCGGGGGCAGAGCCGGCCGCTACCGCGCCGCTTGCGAACCGATCCACCGTCAACCGGACGTCGGCAATCAGTAAAGCGCCAACCGCCAACCGAGAGGTGCCGGCGTGACGTCCATGGCCATCGAAGCCCGGACCCGATTCGGCGCGGTCACGCGCGACTACCTCGAGCTCTCCAAGTCGCGGATCGTCTTCATGGTGGTCATCACCACAGTGGCCGGCTTCCTGTTCGCCGCGAAGAAGGTCGAGCCGCTGCTGCTCCTGCACACGCTCATCGGGACGGCGCTCGTCGCCGCGGGTACGAATGCGCTGAACCAGTATGTGGAGCGCGGTCACGACGCGAAAATGCACCGGACCAGGAACCGCCCTCTGCCCGCGGGGCGGATCACCCCACGCGCCGCACTGGTCTTTTCCGCCGGCATCGCCATCATCGGAACCCTTTACCTGGGCTTCGCAGTCAACTGGCTCACCGCGGCCCTGGGCGCGTTCACGTTGACGAGCTACATCTTCGTCTACACCCCACTCAAGCGGGTCTCCACGATCAACACGATCATCGGCGCGATTCCGGGAGCCGTGCCGCCGCTGATGGGCTGGACCGCCGCCACCAACGAGCTGGGCTTCGGCGGACTGATCGTCTTTGCCATCCTCTTTTTCTGGCAGCTTCCGCATTTCATGGCCATCAGCTGGATCCACCGGGAGGACTACGCGCGCGGTGGCTTCGCCATGCTCGCCGTGCAGGACGGAAACGGTCTGGCCGTGGCGCGGCAGGCGATCTACTATGCGCTGGCACTGCTCGCCGTGAGCGTCGCCCCCACCTTCCTCGGCATGACCGGCCCGGTCTACCTGACGGGAGCCGTGATCTGCGGCGCGGCCATGCTCGTAGCGGCCATCCGCTTCTACTTCGATCGCGGCCGCAGCGCGCGCGGCCTCTTCATGGTCTCGAACCTGTACCTGCTCACGGTGATGATGCTGCTCGTCGTCGATGCGCGCTCTTAGCCGGCAGGTCGCAGCTGTACTGCTCACAGTCGTGGCGTGCGCTCCAAAGCCCGAGCTCCCGAAACTCTTTCCCGTCCCGAGCGCGACTCTCGTCGATGAGCGCGGGCGGAGCGTGAGCCTCGACGCCATGAAGGGCAGCGTTGCCGTTTACAACTTCATCTTCACGCACTGTACCGGCACCTGCCCGATCATGACCAGCAACATGCGCGCGCTCACCCCGCTGATCGCGCAGGAACTGCCGGTTCGCTTTGTATCCATCACCGTGGATCCGACGCGCGACACCTCACAGGTGCTGTCCGCGTACGCCGCCCGGGTCCGCAACGATCCGCGCTGGACCTTCCTGACGGGGGAGCGCGACACCATCGTGAACGCCTCGGTGAAAGGCTTCAAGCTCACCGCCGGCGATCCCATGCCGGGAGGCGAAGCGCTCCTGCACAGCTCCAAGTTCGTGGTCGCTGACAAAGAGGGCGTGATCCGCGGCTACTACGACGGCACGGACGGAAGCGTCACCGACGAAGTGGCGAGAGTGGTCG
>JANMSA010000858.1:0-12046 GCA_031388865.1 Acidobacteriota bacterium
CCCCCCCCACGTGTTTTGCCCCATCGGGGCCCCCCCCCCCCGCCGGGGGCGCTGACGATGGGGACGCCTCAACCGGTGGTACGGCGCTTCGCGCCCAACCACCGGCTATTTGCCACCACGCCTCCGGCGTGCAAACCCCGCTGCCGTTGACTTGTTCTGGGTGCTGAGAGCTGCCAGCTGCCGTTGACGCTGCTCCTGCGAGCTGAGAGCTGCGAGCTAGTGAAGCTAAGAGCTGCTTTCTCCGAAACAGCTCCTCACGGCGCCGACCAGATCCTCGATGTGAAATGGTTTGCGGAGACGCGCGCGGATGAGGTCCGAGGTGATCGCGTCCAACGCGCCCTGTGCGCCCGCGGAGATCACTACGACACTGGGTTGACGTTCCTTCTCGTGAAGCCGGGTAAAGATCTGCTCGTCTCCCTGGGCATCACGCTGGACCAGCGCGAGCACGACGACGGCGTAGTCCGTCGTCTCCAGCTGCTCGAGTGCCTGAGAGCCGTCGTCGCAAAGGTCCACCGCGAATCCTGCTCGCGAGAGGACCGCGGCGATCATCTGCCGCGTGGGCGGATCGTCATCGACGACGAGAACTCGTTTTTCCATGGGGGGAGTGGACCGGAGGGAGCATACACCTGAGCTTCCCACGAATCGCAATTCATCGCATTGCCGGGAGGTGTGCCGCTCGCGTCGATCGGGGTGGGGTGGTGCTCACCCGGCGGTGCTGGTGGGTGGCACTGAGGGCAGCGTGCGGCGGGAGTATTGATGATCCACGCCCTTCAGCCGTCCTGCCGCGTCGTAGATCAGCGCCGTCGTCTCGAAGCCCTCGGCGCGGTCGGCACGCCAGCGATATTCGATACGCGCATCGCTCGGCCGGAGATCTTTCAATTTCATCACGACGCGGAGCATACGCGGGTGCATTGCCATGTATGTCGCGGGTCGTGGGCAGGGTGTTGCCCTTTACACAGAATTTACGTCCCCTGCCACTCCCTCGCACAGGCCGTCTCCAGAATCCGCAGCCATGAAGCAAGCTGGAATTGTCTCTTCACTCCTTCTCCTGCTCGCCATCGCCGGGTGCGGCGGCCGCGAGACTCAGACGACGACCTCGACAGACGGCACGCAGCCGCAAAGCTCATCGAAGAACAAGCCGCTGACCATCAAGGGATCCGACACGATGGTGATCCTGGGTCAGAGGCTGGCTGAGGAGTACATGAAGGTGAACGCCGGCGCGGTGATCCAGGTGAACGGTGGCGGCAGCGGCACCGGCATCGCCGCGCTGATCAACGGCACGGTCGATCTCGCGCAGTCCTCCCGTGCGATGAAGGACGAGGAGAAGCAGCAGGTCGAGAAAGCTCGTGGCGCTGCGGTCGTGGAGCAGGCTGTGGCTCTCGACGGTCTCGGCGTGTTCGTCAACTCCGCCAATCCCGTGAAGAACCTGACGGTCGCGCAGCTCAAGGACATCTTCCAGGGAAAGGTCAGAAATTGGAAAGAGGTTGGGGGGCCGAACGCGCCGGTCATCCTGTACGGACGCGAGAGCTCCTCCGGCACCTACGATTACTTCCGTGAGCACGTTCTCTCGAAGGAAGACTTCGCCCCAGCCGTGCAGACTCTGCAGGGCACGGCGGCAATCATCAATGCCATCGGAGCGGATCCGAACGGCATTGGGTACGGCGGCATCGCATACGCAAAGCAGGTTCGGCCGCTGGGCGTGCAGGCCGAGGGCGCGCCGCCGGTCGCGCCTTCCGAGGCGACGGTCGCGGATGGAACGTACCCGCTCAGCCGCAAACTCTTCTTCTATTACTCTGCGAATGCGCCGGAGCGCGTGACGAACTTCGCGAAGTGGGCCGTGACTCCTGAAGCCCAGGCACTGGTGACCAAAGTGGGGTACTTCCCGCTCGCGCAAACGCGATGAGTCGTTCCCGCACCATCCGCAACAACCTGATGACCGGGGTGTTCTCCGTCGCCGGATGGGTTGCCATCGTCTTCATCGGACTGATCTTTCTCTTCACGTTCAAAGAGACGGTCCCCGTGCTGACAGGGCCGCAGATGCGCGGATTCTTTCTCGCGGATCCGCCGGTATGGCAGCCCACGTCGGATATCCCCAAGATGTCCCTGATCCCGATCATCCTGGGCACGCTGAAAGCGACCGTCGTCGGGCTGCTGTTCGCCTGTCCGGTAGGCGTGGCCGCGGCGCTTTTCTCTTCGGAGTTCGCGCCGCCGCGTCTGCGGGAGATCATCAAGCCGCTCATCGAGCTGCTGGCGGGCATCCCCTCGGTGGTGCTTGGTTTTTTTGCGCTCGTGGTCCTGGCGACGTGGCTGCAGAAAGCGTTCGGACTGACGTACCGGCTGAACGCGATCAATGCCGGGCTCGCGCTCGGCTTCGCGCTGGTGCCGATCATCTTCACGATCTCCGAGGATGGACTGGCGGCAGTGCCGCGGTCCTATCGTGAAGCCTCATACGCGCTCGGTGCATCGAACTTCCAGACCGCGTGGAGCGTGGTTCTGCCTGCCGCAGCGCCGGCAGTCTTCGCCTCGTTCGTCCTCGCGTTCGGGCGGGCCATTGGCGAGACGATGATTCTGCTCATGGCGGGCGGCAACGCCGCCATCACGTCGTTCTCCCTGCTCGATCCGCTGCGTACGCTGTCGGCGACGATTGCCGCGGAGATGGGAGAAGTGGTCGTCGGCAGTGAACACTACGCCGCACTCTTCTTCATGGGCACCCTGCTGTTCGTGATCACGTTCATCAGCAACACGCTCGGATTGTGGGTGATCCGCCGCATGCGCCTGCGCATGCAGGGCTCGGCTGCATGAGACGCCTGTCCGACAGGATCGCCGTCTTCGTGCTCGGCTTCAGCGTGCTGCTGATCCTCGCCATCCTGGCGGTGATCATCGGCAACATCGCCATCCACGGGGCGCGACAGGTGACGTGGGAATTCATCTCTCAGCCACCCCGCGACGGACTGATGGCGGGCGGGATCATGCCCGCGATCGTCGGCACCGCGGCGCTGGTGATTCTGATGTCGATTGCGGCGGTGCCGCTCGGCGTGGCCACGGCCGTCTATCTGCACGAGTACACGCCGGCTGAAGGGCTGAACCTGGCCTGGCGGCGCTTCAAAGCGTCGAAGGGAAGGCCTGGACGAAACCGGCTCTTCTTCCGCGCGCTGTCGGCGATGCTCGCCACCGTGACAAGGAGCGCAGTGGCGAATCTCGCCGGCGTCCCCTCGATCGTGTTCGGACTGTTCGGTCTCGGCTTCTTCATCCAGTTCATCGGGCGTGGGATCGATCGCGTGACGCAGCCTCCGGGCGAAGTGCTGTGGGGCCAGGGATCGCTGCTCTGGGCCGCGTGCACGCTGGCGCTGTTGACGCTTCCGACGGTGATCGTGGCAACAGAGGAAGCGTTGCGCACCGTGCCGCACGACCTGCGCGAGGCATCGCTGGCGCTGGGAGCCACGCAGTGGGAGACGATCCGCCGCGTGGTCCTGCCCAGCTCGATCTCAGGCATCATGACCGGTGCGATCCTCGGGATCTCCCGCGGGGCCGGCGAGGTTGCGCCGATTCTTTTCACGGGAGCCGCGTATTACCTGCCGTTCCTCCCCGGCGACGTCACCGATCAGTTCATGCACCTCGGCTACCACGTGCTCATCCTCTCCACCCAGTCGCCGGACGTGGAGGCGACCAAGCCTCTGCTTTATGGGACTGTTTTCGTGCTGCTGGGTCTCACGTTCCTGCTCAATCTTGCAGGCGTCGTGATCCGCACGCGCACCCGTTCGAGGCTTCAGCGATGATTCCCCTGGAAATGAGCGCACCCTCCGCCACGGCCCTGACCTCCTCGCCTCAGCGCGTGGACGCCGCCCCCTCCGCGCCGAAGATCGAGGTTCGTCACTTCAACTTCTTCTATGGAGAGACGAAGGTGCTGCACAGCATCGACCTCGACATTCCGGAGAAGCAGGTCACCGCCCTCATCGGTCCCTCGGGCTGTGGCAAGTCGACCTTCCTGCGATCGATCAACAGGATGAACGACATCATTCCCGGCGCGCGCGCCGAGGGGTTGATCGCCATCGCCGGTCGCGATGTGTACGAGCCCGGCATCGACGTGGTTGCGCTGCGCCGCCGGGTCGGGATGGTGTTCCAGAAGTCGAACCCGTTCCCGAAGTCGATCTACGAGAACGTCGCCTACGGACTGCGCATCGCCAGCATCAAGGACCGGCACACGCTCGACGAGACGGTGGAGCGCTCGCTACGCCGCGCCGCCCTCTGGGACGAGGTCAAGGACCGGCTCGGCGCCAGCGCGATGGCGCTGTCCGGCGGCCAGCAGCAACGCCTCTGCATTGCGCGGGCGCTGGCCGTGGATCCGGACGTGCTGCTGATGGACGAGCCGGCATCCGCCCTCGACCCGATCGCCACCCAGAAGATCGAAGAGCTCGTGTACGAGCTGAAAGACAACTATACGATCGTGATCGTGACCCACAACATGCAGCAGGCCGCGCGCGTATCCGACCGCACCGCCTTCTTCATGCTGGGGAAGCTCGTGGAGGTCGACGAGACCAAGACGATCTTCATGACGCCGAAAGAGAAGCTCACAGAGGACTACATTACGGGAAGGTTTGGGTGAGGCCGGTTGTCCGTTCTCGGTTGTCGGTTCTCTGCGACTCGTCGCCTGAGCCACAGGCTTTCAGACAACTGACGACCGACTCTCACGTCTCGCTTCGCCGCCGAGTGGTCGCAGCAGCGTTGAACTCTCAGACAACTGACAACTGACAACTGACAACATAAAACATGCGCCACTTCGATAGAGAAATCGAGCACCTGAAAGAACTGCTCCTGCGCATGGGCGCCATGGTCGAGGACCAGATCAACGAGTCCATCCGCGCGCTGCTGGAGCGCGAGACCGGCATTGCCCAGCGCGTCATTGACGGCGACGGCGCCATCGACAGGATGGAGCTGGAGATCGATCAGCACACCATCGAGCTGATTGCGATGATGCAGCCGGCCGCGGTCGATCTGCGCTTCGTGGCAGCGGCGATGAAGATCACGCCTGAGCTGGAGCGCATCGCCGACCTGGCCGTCGATGTCTGCGAACGCGCCATCGAGCTCAATCGCGAACCGGCGCTCAAGCCCCTGCTCGACATCCCGCGGCTCGCGCGCATGGCTCAGGACATGGTTCGTCAGGCCCTCGATTCGTTCGTTCGCCGTGATCCCGTGCTGGCGAGGGAAGTGATCGCGCGCGATGACGAAGTCGATCTCCTCACCGAGCAGTCCTTCCGCGAGTTGCTCACCTACATGCTGGAGGACTCGCGCAACATCTCGCGCGCCATCCGGCTCACGTTCATCGGAAAGTACTTCGAGCGGATGGCCGATGGCGCCACGAACATCTGCGAAATGGTCGTCTATCTCGCGGAAGGGAAAGTGATCAAACACAGCAATGAGTCGTCCTGAGCTCCGCGTCGTTCTGATCGAAGATGACGCGGATCTCGCGTTCACGATCCGGGTCAGCCTGGAGCGTGAGGGCTACTCCGTTGCGCATTTCGCGAACGGCCAGGAAGGGCTGCTCGGGATCCAGCAGGGCGGTTGCGACTTCCTCATCCTCGATCTCAATCTCCCCGACCTCGACGGCTTCACGATCTGCCGCGAGCTGCGTCGCAATACGCTCACCGCCAAGCTCCCCATCCTCATGCTCACTGCCCGCACCTCGGAGCAGGATCGGGTCACAGGGCTCGAGCTCGGGGCTGACGACTACCTTGGCAAACCGTTCAGCGTGCGCGAGCTCCTGGCGCGTGTGGCCGCAATCCTTCGCCGCTCGAAAGTCAACGATGAGGCCGCGGTCTACGACGACGGTCAGCTGCGCATCGACGGCCGCACGCTGCGGGTCTACGTGGAAGGGGAGGAAGTGAAGCTCGCCAAGAAAGAGCTCGAGCTGCTGATGATGCTTCTCCGCAACCGGCCCGCAGTCGTGTCCCGCGACCGCATCCTGTCCGAGGTGTGGCAGATGGCGGAGGATGTGGAGACGCGGACTGTCGATGCGCACATCCGCAACCTCCGCAAGAAGATCGGCAGGGAGCGGATTCAGACGGTCATCGGGTATGGATACCGGTTCGACGAGTGAGAGTTTCGGTTGGCGGTTGGCGGGAGTGACCGAGTCTTCAAGTCTTCGAGTCTTCGAGAAACCCAGTCTCACAGTGGCACAGGCTCACCGTCTCATCGAGGTTTCTGCTGTCATCCCGAGCGTGAGTCGAGGGACCTGGGTGGGCGGGGCGACAGGCATGGAGATCTCGAGGAGCCTCCTCGCTCCGCGAGGCTCAGCCTGTGAGACTGTGAGCCTATGAGACTGTGAGCCTGAGCCCCTCGAAGACTTGAAGACTCGAAGACTCGAAGACTGAAACCCGCCAACCGAACCATGCACCCTCTCCGCGTCCTGCTCTACGTCTCTCTGGTGATCGCGATCGCGGTCGCGTGGGGGCTTGGTGCGGCGTTGCAGCAGTCAGGAGCGACGCCGGCGGCGGCCATCGGCCTGGGCGTCGGTGCCTTCGCCGCGTTCATGCTGCCGTGGACGGGTGCGTTTCTGTGGGCAGTGCGGCGCGCGCGGGACCTCGATGCGCTCACCGATCTCACGCGCGCGGCGGTGGAGAAGCCGGCTGAGAATCGCGTCGTCTATCGCACGTATCACGCGGAGCTCGATGACCTCTCCCGGGCGATCGAGGAACTGCGCGGGACGATCCTGCGCCAGACCGAAGCGAACGAGGAGCACCGCGCCGCCATCGCGGAGATCGTCTCCTCGCTCGGCGAAGGCCTGGTCGCCGTGAGCCCGCAGGGGCGGATCGTGTTCGCAAACTCCCAGTTCGAGGAGCTGTTCGGAAGCGGCGGCAATCTGGTCGGACGCCCTGTGCTGGAAGTGGCGCGGAAGCAGCCGGTCGTTTCCGCTCTGGACAGCGCGTTGCGCGGCGAGGCGGCGTTCGGCCGCATGACCGTCGGTACCGATGACCGCGAGCGCCTGATCGAAGTGCGCGCGGTGCCGGTCGCTTCCGAGGAGATCGCCGCGGTGGCGCTCTTCATCGACATCACCACCATCGAGCGCCTGCAACGCGTGCGCAGGGAGTTTCTCGACGACTTCTCCCACGAAGTGCGCACGCCACTGGCCGGACTGCAGTCCGCGGCGGAGACGCTGCAGCATGGCCTCGCGGAACCGGAGCACGAAGAGCAGCTCCGGCAGGTGATGCAGCGCCAGATCTCCCGCATCGCGCGCCTGGTCGACGAGGTGTCTGAGCTGAACCGGATCGAGACAGGGGGGCTGATTCTGGAGAAGCGGCCCGTGCCGCTTCGCACAATGCTGCTCGAGCTCAGCCAGGACTTCGAGGCGCGTGCCGGCGGTGCGCGGTTCTCCGTTCAGGGCGCGGACACGGTCGCCACGCTGGATGCGGGACGCGCACAGCAGATCTTCACGAACATCTTCGACAATGCGTGCAAGCACGGGGGGGCGGAGGGGCGGGTGACGGCCGAAGTGTCGGAAGAGCAGGAAGAAGCCGTGGTCCGTATTTCCGATGAAGGGCCAGGCATCCCGCCCGCCGAACTGGAGCGGATCTTCAACCGCTTCTATCGTGTGGACCGGAGCCGCTCCCAGTCGGGAACGGGGCTGGGGCTGGCCATCGCCAAGCATCTGGTCGTCGCGCATGGAGGCTCCATCCGTGCGTACAACCGCCCGGCCGGAGGGGCGACGTTCGAAGTCAGGCTCCCCATGGGGCTGACGTAGAAGTAGCGCGGTCGCGGCGTTGTCGGTTGTCAGTTGTCGGTTCTCTGTGCTTTCCCGCCTGGACGGCACTCGTGGACCCTGGGCCCGGTCAAAAGAAATCGCAGATGAGAACCGGCAGCCCGCCCGCCAAGGCCCAGACAACCGACAACTGACAACTGACAACAGCGTTACGCGCCGCGTTAGAATATTTACGAGGGACTCCCCGTTCCAACCGCTCCGAGGATACGTTCATGAAACCAGAGATCCATCCGAAGTATCACCAGGTCAACGTTCATTGCGCTTGCGGCGAGGGCTGGACCACCGGCTCCACACGCAAAGAGCTGCGTGTGGACATCTGCTCCAAATGCCACCCCTTCTTCACCGGCAAGCAGAAGCTGGTCGACACGGCAGGCCGCATCGACCGTTTCCAGCGCAAGTACGGGACGAAGCCGCCGGCAGAGGCTGCAGCTCCAGCGGCGACGGCACCGGCGCCGGAAGCCGCCCCGGCGGTGAAGCCTGCCGAGAAGGCAGCGAAGGCTCCAGCCAAGGCGAAGGCGTCGAAATGACTTCCCTCTGGCGCGGTTCGGCGAGGTTCATCGCGGGTGCGTTCAACGCGTTCACGAATGGTCTGACCTCGGCCATGCCTGCTGCCAAGAGCGACAAGAACGTGGACATGCTCATCGGTGGCCAGGCGGTCATCGAGGGCGTGATGATGCGCTCGCTCACCGGATACTCGGTCGCCGTCCGCCAGCCGGACGGCGGCGTGTCCATCCGGAAGGAAAAGCTCGTCTCCGTGACCACGAAGTATCCGTTTCTGAAGATCCCGGTGCTGCGCGGCTCGGTGGTGCTCATCCAGTCGCTGATCCTGGGGATGCGCGCGCTGAACTACTCGGCCAGCGTTTCCTCGGCCGGGGAAGACGGCGAGCCGGAGATGTCCAACTGGGCCATCGCCGGTTCCATGGCCATGGCCATGGTCCTCGGCGTCGGCCTGTTCATCCTGGCGCCGCTCGGCCTGACGAATCTCATCCGGCACTACCTGCTTCCGGACATGGGGAACTTCGCCTACAACGCCATCGACGGCGTGATCCGCGCGGTGTTCTTCTTCGTTTACGTCTGGTCCATCTCCCTGATGGACGACATCAAGCGCGTCTTCCAGTACCACGGCGCCGAGCACAAGACTGTCTACACCTACGAGGCAAACGAAGACCTCACCGTGGAGAACGCGCGGCTGAAGTCCACCCTGCATCCGCGGTGCGGCACGAGCTTTCTGCTGTTCGTGATGGCCATCTCCATCCTCGTGTTCTCGCTCATCCCGGCCACCGCGGCGTTCGTCCTCAAGTTCGGTGCGCGCGTGGTGCTGATCCCGCTGATCGCGGGACTGGCGTACGAAGTGATCCGCTACTCCGCGCGGCACCTCGCCAATCCGGTCTGCAAGGTGCTCATCCGCCCGGGCCTCTGGTTGCAGCGCATCACCACCAAAGAGCCGGACGACAAGCAGCTCGAGATCGCGCTGATCGCGCTCAAGGAAGCGCTCCTGTTCGACGCGGTCGAGCCAGAGCGGTTAGCTGTCGCGTAAAAGCGAGGGCCGAGGGCCGAGGGCTGAGGGCCGAGGCGAACCCCCTCAGCCCTCGGCCCTTTGCCCTCGGCCCTCGGCAAAGCCATGTACGAGAAACTCGAAGAGATCGAACAGCGGTACGAAGAGCTTCAGCGGAAGATCGCGGATCCTTCCATCGTGACGGACGTGTCCGCGTATCGCACCACCATGAAGTCGATTTCCGAGATCGAGCACGTGGTGGCCAAGTACCGTCAGCTTCGTGACGTGCTGAAGCGCGTTGCCGACGCGCGCGAGATGATGCGCCACGACGACGAGATGAGGGAGCTCGCGCAGATGGAGCTGTCCGAGCTCGAGCCGCAGGCGCCGCTGCTCGAGGCTGAGCTCAAGGTGCTGTTGCAGCCGAAGGATCCGAACGACGACAAGAACGTGTTCGTCGAAGTCCGTGCCGGCACCGGTGGCGACGAAGCCTCGCTCTTCGCGGCCGAGGTCATGCGCATGTACATGCGCTACGCGGAGACCAGGCGCTGGAAGGTCGACATCACCGACGCCAACTACTCGTCGGTGAACGGCATCAAGGACGCCATCCTTCAGATCGAAGGGGACAAGGTCTATTCGCGGCTCAAGTTCGAGTCCGGCGTGCACCGCGTGCAGCGCGTGCCGGCCACGGAGACCCAGGGGCGTATTCACACGTCGGCGATCACTGTGGCGGTTCTCCCCGAGGTGGAAGACATCGACATCGTGGTGAATGATAAAGACCTGCGCATCGACACCTTCTGTTCTTCGGGTCCCGGCGGCCAGTCCGTCAACACGACCTACTCCGCGGTGCGCATGACGCACCTCCCCAGCGGCGTCGTGGTCTCGTGTCAGGACGAGAAGTCGCAGATCAAGAATCGCGCGAAGGCGCTGAAGGTGCTCAAGGCGCGGCTCTATGACATCGAGCGCCAGAAGCGCGAGGCCGAGCTCTCCGCACAGCGCAAAGGCATGATCGGCACCGGCGATCGCTCCGAGAAGATCCGCACGTACAACTTCCCCCAGGACCGCGTCACCGACCACCGCGTCGGCGTCACCGTCCACAATCTCCCGGACGTGATGAATGGCAACCTCGACGTGATCATCGAGCCGCTCATCGGCCACTTCCAGGCCGAGCGCCTCCGCGAAGCCGTCGAATCGCGCTGAGGGTGTGCCGTCGCATCGCGCACGGCGAGGCCGAGGTACACTCGGTCCTCGCGACGCGAAAGCGGCGTGGGGTAAGCCTGCGGTGTCTTGACAAAGTCCAGCGTCAGACCTTATCTATGGGACGAACACCGGGACGCACACCGAGACATGAAGCCGGACATCGTACGCATTCTGGAAGAGCATGGCATCCAGCCATCTGCGCAACGCGTCGCCGTCGCGGAGTACGTGCTGCACACGACGGAGCATCCTTCTGCCGACAGGGTGTGGACCGGCGTGCAGGAGAGCTTCCCGATGATCTCCCGAGCGACCGTCTACAACACCCTCCATCTTTTCGTGAAGAAGGGGCTGCTTCGGGAGCTGCATCTCGCTCCCGACTCGGTCCTCTTCGATCCGAAGATCGATCGTCATCACCACTTCATCGATGAAGAGACCGGCCGGATCTACGACATCCCCTGGAATCAGATCGAAGTGGGCAACGCGAAGCCGCTGCCCGGCTTCGAGATTCACGACTATCAAGTGGTGATGCGCGGTCGGAGCCGTCACCCTCGACGCTGAATTCTTTTCTTCGAACTTTAGACAAGGTCTAATCGCGACACCGTCCCCAAGCGTCACAAGATTGACGAAACAGCCAACTGAGAATCATCCAAAGAGGAGAAATTCGACGTGCCAGACAAGGAACACACGACCAGCGTCAGCGAAAGCGAAAGCCCTGTAATTCCTGCCCCGACTCCCAAGCGGAGCCGGCCGACTACAAACAAGGACTGGTGGCCGAATCAACTGGACCTGTCGGTGCTTCACGGCCACTCGCACCTGTCCAATCCGATGAAGGACGACTTCCACTACGCCGAACAGTTCAAGTCCCTCGATGTCGACGCGCTGAAGCGCGATCTCATCGAGGCGATGACGACGTCGCAGGCGTGGTGGCCGGCCGACTATGGCCACTACGGTCCGTTCTTCATCCGCATGTCGTGGCACGCAGCCGGGACGTACCGCATCGCCGACGGCCGCGGCGGTGGCGGTGACGGCCAGCAGCGCTTCGCGCCCCTCAACAGCTGGCCCGACAACGCAAACCTCGACAAAGCGCGCCGGTTGCTCTGGCCGCTCAAGAAAAAGTACGGTCAGAAAATCTCCTGGGCCGATCTGCTGGTCCTGGCCGGCAACGTCGCCATGGAGTCCATGGGCTTCAAGACCTTCGGCTTCGGCTTCGGCCGGCCCGACGTCTGGGAACCGGAGGAGATCTTCTGGGGTCCTGAGGACACCTGGTTGGGAGACCAGCGCTACAGCGGCGAGAGGCAGCTCGCCAAGCAGCTCGGCGCTGTACAGATGGGGCTGATCTACGTGAACCCTGAAGGACCCGGCGGCAACCCCGATCCGCTGGCTGCCGCCCACGACATTCGCGACACCTTCGCCCGGATGGCGATGAACGACGAGGAGACGGTTGCGCTCATCGTCGGCGGGCACTCGTTCGGCAAGAACCATGGCGCTGCCCCGGCGACTGGGCACATTGGTCCGGAGCCCGAGGGCAGCCCGATCGAGGAGCAGGGCTTCGGCTGGAAGAACACACACGGAAGCGGCAAGGGCGCCGACACGATCACGAGCGG
>JANMSA010000904.1:0-2523 GCA_031388865.1 Acidobacteriota bacterium
TGCTTCATACGTGGATCGCCTCCGAACGAGGCGGCACGGAACAGACTCGCAAGATAAGCAGGGACGAAGGGTTGGGTCAAGTCGGGCGTGCCTGTTATTCCAGACGCAACCGGCGAGGGGCCACGAGACCACCCAGCCGGAAGCTGTCGTTGTCCTTCGCGCCCTATCGATTCACAAAAGTCGTGAGCGCGAGTCCGGTCGCCGTCGAGGTCGACCTCGCGTCGCCACGGAGAGCAATCGTGTAGACGTGTCCGCCGGAGAAGTTGATCCCCGTTGCGCGCGCTGTGGCACCCGTCGACAGGGTGAACACCATGTCGGTCAGGCCCGGCGTGATCGTGATGATCGGACTCGCCGACTTGTAGGCCACGTTGCTCGCCACGGTTACTAACGCGCTCGTGCCCTGGAGCAGGGACGTCGCCGAGATGCTCGGCGCAGTCGAGCTCGCGTTCACGATGCGAACGTACGCCTTCGTATAGTCGAAGGTGGTCGGAAGGTCGTCAGTGACGACAAATACGTCGGTCGTCTTGCCCGTCGAACTGTAGATGCCGCTCATGAAGTAGGAGTAGAACTTCTCAGCGGCGAGTGGCGCGCTCACGGAGGCAACGGTAAGGCCCTTATCGGCTGCGGCGGTAATACGCCCGGTGAGGGTATACGTCCCGGGCGCGACCGACGCGTAATTGCCGCCGAGTGCCGAGGAGCCGTACGCCGTTCCGATCGTCGCTTCGATACCCGTCGTCGTGCACAACGGGTTCGGGGTCGCCGGCGGAGGACTGCACGTCGTGGCGCTGATGGCGGTAAGCTTCTGATCGTTGGCGTAGAAGTTTACGCTCGGCGAGCCGACCGACAGATTGTGGAACCGGACGAAGGCCAATCCCGCGACCGGCCTCGTGATGTCCTGCACGGCGTTCGTCCCGCACGCGCCCAGGGTGGCGACGCAGAGGAGTGCCGCCAGGGATCGGATTCTGGTCATGTGCGTCATTTATGGTTGAGTGATCCAGAGCGGCTTCGTGTGATAGTCGAGCGCGAGACCACCGACGGCATCGAGGCCCGGACGATTCCACACGTACTCCGAGTTGTACCGGGGCCGAACGCGCTGCACGATCTTGCCACCGTTGTCAGGATACAGCAACGCGGGCGGCGTGAACAACGGGAACACCTGCGTGCCGCTGGCCGGATCAATATCGGTGTAGTGATAGCGACGCAGGTCCATCCATTGCTCGTTGTGTCCCCACGCCCACTGCGCGATGTACTTCTGCGACATGATCTGGGTGAGCGTCAGGTTTGCCGCCGCTGGCACGACGTTCGGATCGGCAAGAAACGCCGCCTTCTCCGCTGCCGTGATCTGCGTCGGCGTCTGACCGTCCTCGCCGTTCCGCGAATTCACGAAGTCGAGGTGCGCGGAGATGCCGTTTCGGTAAGCCGCCAGCGCCGTCCCCTTGTCGCCAGCACGATGAGCCGCTTCCGCCTTCACGAACTGGAGCTGCGCAAACGTGTAGACGGGATACTTCACCTTGTCCGAGAACAGATACTTCCCGGGTTGCTGTGCGCCGAGCGTCCCGGCGTAGCCGGCGAAATTGTTTGGCCGCTGCGCCGGCGTGAGCGCGCCGAAGCCGACGACGTTCACGTCCAGTCCGCGGAACACTCCATCCGGCGAGACGGAGAGCATCCGGCTCATGCGGGGATCGACCGCGCCGAACTGCGTGCCGTCCATCAGGCCGACGACGAAGCGGGTTTGGCGGTACGAGTTGAAGTTGCCGCGAGTGGAACCAAGGAAGTTGCGATCCTGGTTGCCTGGGTCAACCGCGGGATAGGTCATCAACGCGTCGTCCACGTTGCCGACGAATGACTTGTCGACGTTCGAGATCACATCGAGCGGCTTGTACGTTGACTTGTTGCTGTAGTGGTTCTGGTTGATCGCCAGCAAGCCGTAGGCGAGCTTGAGCCACTTCGTGCGGTCGCCGTTGTACATCTTGTCGGTCTTGCCGAGATAGGTGGCGTCCACTGCGCCATCGGTCCGCTGGAGGTTCTTGATCGCCTCGCCGAGCAGTCGCTGCGTCTCCGCATAGGCGAATTCCTGGGAGTCGTAGTTGAAGCTGAACGACGTGCCCTGATTGAATGCCTCCTTGATCGGAAGCTCGCCGTGCATGTCGGTGAGCACCTGCCACCCCCACGCCTTGAGCACGTAGCCCACGCCAAGCAGGTCGTACCGTTGCTCTGTTTCGGCCTTCGCCATCATGTCCACCAGGTTCTGTCCGAACACGAAGTAGACATCACGCCACTGCTGCGTGCCGACATCACCCGATGGCGGCGGGTCATAGCCCATCACCACGAAGTTGTTGGCGAACGTGGGGATCAACTGCTGGGTGTAGCGCCCCATGTTGAACCGCCCGTCGTCGATCGGCGCGAACACCATGGAGTTGAGCATCGGCGGCAGATACAGGTTGGCCGCCACCGTCTGGGGTGCGTTCGGATTCGTGTTCACGTCCAGAAAGTCCTGACACCCGCCGAGCAGGGTCAGGGCTC
>JANMSA010001142.1:0-5228 GCA_031388865.1 Acidobacteriota bacterium
GGGTCGCGGAGGAACTGGGGATGCACCGCCGAGAGCGCGGTCCGCGACCCCAGCCGGGGTCGTCTCAATTGCCCCAGCAGTCCGGTGGTCGCTCGCTTTGCGCGCACCACCGGCTACCGTACGTGCCGCCTCCAGCGGCAGTTCTCTGCTGCGCAGACTCCCAGAGACTCTGCGACAGAGCCCAGGACCTCTTGAAAACTCGAAAACTCGACGACTCGAAGACTCGAAGACTTGACGACTTGACGACCCGAAGACTACTCTGCACAGGTACTGGCTGAGACAACGTCTCAACTAGTAAAACGCCAGATGGCCCACGTCAACGTCGACCGCGAGATCACCCGCCTCCAGGATTTCCTGCAGCAGCAGGGGCTGAAGCTCACTTCAGAGCGCACTGCGCTCGTGCGTGAGATTTTCTCGACCCACTACCACTTCGAGGCGGATGAGCTTCTCTTCAAGATGAAGGAGAAGAGCGTCAAGATTTCTCGCGCGACGGTGTACCGCACGCTCGAGCTGCTGGTGAAGTCGGGCATGGTGAGGCGCGTTCATCTCGGAGAAGATCACTATCACTACGAGCATGTCACCGGGAACTCGCATCACGACCACCTGATCTGCACGACCTGTGGCGGTGTGATCGAGTTCCATGACGAGGAGATCGAGCGTTTGCAGCTCGCCATCTGCGAGAAGAAGAAGTTCACTCCCACCTTTCACAACCTGCAGATCCTGGGCGTCTGCGATTCATGCAGGCGCAAGGGACAGACTCCCCAGTCGCCGGATCGTGTGCGCACGATCCAGCAGACGCGGCTTAGAAAGTGAATCCATGCTCCAGGCGCTGATCGTTGTTTTCCGGGAAGGTTTCGAGTCGTTTTTGACTGTAGCCATCATCTTCGCGTACCTGAAGAAGACCGGTCGCGACGCTCTCCGCCCCGCGGTCTGGGCAGGCATTGCCGCCGCTGTGATCGCGAGCGCCGCGCTCGGCTTCGTGCTGACACGCATCAGCAATCAGCCGCTTTGGGAAGGGATCCTCGCGCTGGTGGCGGCGGTGCTCGTGACGAGCTTCGTGATCCACATCTGGCGCGTCGCACCACGGATGAAGCGCGACATGGAAACGCGTCTCGAGACGCAGGTCGCGAAGAGCAGCGGGTGGGCGTGGGCGGGCGTATTCGGCTTCACACTGCTCATGGTGACGCGCGAAGGCATGGAGACCGCGCTCATGCTGATCCAGGTGCGCCAGGGCCGCTTCTGGCTGGGCTGCGCTCTCGGTCTGCTGGCCGCCGCGGGCATGTCGTGGCTCTGGGCCCATTACGGCCACCGCATCAATGTCAAGCGCTTCTTCCAGGTGACAGGGTTGTTTCTGCTGCTCTTCGCGGTGCAGATCCTCTTCTACGCCGTCCACGAATTTTCGGAGGCGGAGATCCTGCCGAACAGCGAAGCCATTCACCTTGCGACGGAGCCCTATTCGGCGGACGGCCGTTACTCGATGTGGATCCTGCTGGGGATGCTCTCGATCTGCGGGTTGTGGCTGATCGGGAGCACGCTGCTCGACCGCATGCGCACTACAGAGTCGCGATCAAACGCTTGAGCCGGCGGAGCGAGCGCTCCTTACCCAGCACTACGGCCACGTCGAAGATGGGTGGCGACGCTCCACGGCCAGTCAGAGCCAGCCGCAACGGATGGATGAGCTTCGCCGCGGAGAGCCCTTTCGACTCCGCGAGCCCGCGGAGCGCCTGCTCCGAGGTGGTGACGTCGAAGGGTTCGGTAGCGGCGAGGACGTCGTGCAGCTCGGTGAGTCTGGCCGCAAGCTCTTCCCCCTTGAGATGCTTTTTTGCGGCCTCGGCGTCGTACTCGACAGCGTCGTCGTCCACCAGGTAAGGCTGCAGTTGCGCGGCAATCTCCGCCAGCGTGCGCCCGCGCGCCTTGTTCAACTCGATCGCGGCGCGAATGTCCTCGAGGGGCGGCTGTTGCTGTCCGAGAAACGGTGCGAGATGCGGGTGAATCTCGTCGGCGGTCATCCGCATCAGATACTGGCCGTTCATCCAGAGCAGCTTCTCGTCGTCGAACACGGCGGGAGCCTTGTTCACACTGGAGAGATCGAACGATTGCGCTGCTTCGTCTCGTGAGATCAGTTCGCGGTCGCCGCCAGGGTTCCAGCCGAGGAGTGTCAGGAAGTTGAAGAGCGCCTGTGGCACGATCCCCATGTCGCGGTACTCCTCGGCCGAAGTGGCGCCGGAGCGTTTCGAGAGCCGCTTGCGATCGGCGCCGAGGATGAGCGGGAGGTGAGAGAACGTCGGTGTGGGGGAGCCGAAGGCGCGGAAAAGAAGGACGTGCTTCGGCGTGTTGGAAAGATGGTCATCGCCGCGGGCGACGTGCGTGATCTCCATGTCCACATCGTCGACGACGACGGAGAGGTGGTAAGTCGGGTTGTGGTCCGACCGGATCAGCACGAAATCGTCGATCAGCTCGCCCTCGAACTGCATCTCGCCACGGATGAGATCGTGAAACTCGATGGGCCCGGGCGGGACTTTGAAGCGGATCACGTGCGGAGCGTCGGCCGGCTGCGGCTCGCCGGATTCCGCGCGCGTGCGGCAGCGACCCGAGTACCGATAGGAGCCGCCGGACCGCTCCGCGGCTGTCCTCTCCCCGTCGAGCGCCTCGACCGTGCAGTAGCAGCGGTACGCCTTCGCGCCCGAGACGAGCTCCTCGGCGCGCTCGCGATATCGATCGAGGCGGTCACTCTGGTAGACCGGACCCTCGTCCCACTCCACGCCGAGCCACTGCAGGGACTGCAGGATCTGCTCGGCGTGATGCTGCCTGGAGCGTTCGACGTCGGTGTCTTCGATGCGCAGGAGCATCTTTCCGCCGTAGCGCCGCGCGTGCAGCAGGTTGAAGATCGCCGTGCGTGCCCCTCCCACGTGGAGAAATCCGGTCGGCGATGGAGCAAATCGAAGCTTCATCGGCCGGGGAGCATACAACCGGTTGGCAGTTGGCAGAGGCAGTTGGCAGGAGCAGAGGCAGAGCAAAGGCAGGCTCGAGCACAGCCAACCCCAGACCGGCTTCCTGACTCTGCTCACTGCCTACTGCCTACTGCATACTGCCTACTGCAAATGAGCACGCGCACCCAGCGAGGGTTCTCGCTCGTCGAGGTCCTTGCGGCGTTCCTGATCCTTACGCTGGTCATCACGATCTCGCTGGCCGCATTTCTCGAGCGCAATCGGCGGATGCAGCAGGCAGGTGAGATCATCCTGGCGTATCAGGGGCTGGCGAACGAGGCCGAGTATCGCCGGCGAATGGGATATGGATCGCTGGAGGAGCAGCCTGCGGAGTTCGTGAGCAGTACGGCGATTCTGAAGCCTCTCCAGCCGTTCACGACCATCGTCGCGGTAAAGCCGACCTCAGCTGGCGTGAAGAACGTGCTGATGACGATCCGCTGGAGGAACGGCGAGCGGCAAGCCCGGCTGGAACTGGTGCGCGTCGATACCGGAGGGTCGAACTTCTGGTGAGCGACAGGCAGCGCGGATACACGCTCATGGAGACCATCGTCGCCATGACCATCTTCAGCATGTTTCTGGGAGTGTTGTTCGTCCTCACCGCAGAGATGCGTGGCTACGAGAAGAGGCTGCCGATCAATTACCACCGCCATCCACAGGTGATCGCGGTGCTGGCACGCATGCGTCGCGACGTGATGGACGGGTTTGGCAAGTCTCCCTATCGCGACGCGTTTGCCGGGTACACAGCATCGGACAAGGTCCTCATCGTCGAGACTGTTGCGGCGACAGGTGGGGTGGAGACGGTGGTGTGGGACTTCCGCACACCCGGTCAGGTCCTGCGGCGCTCGTACTCAGTCGGCCAGTCGAGCGACTGGATCGCTCGTGGCTTGCCGCTCGACTTCTCACAGGTGGAGATCGACGCGCTGAAGACGGATGACGACTCTGCGTGGGCCACGCACGTCAGGGCCTTCGACAAGGAGGGCCGCCTTGCAGTCGACGCAATCCTGCAGCCGCGAGCGACGGAGTAGCGAGCGCGGGATCGCGCTCGTCCTGGCGCTGGTGCTGGCGGTGCTTTACTTCGGACTGATCGAGTTGCTGCTGCTCGATTCCGCGCGCGAGCTCGGCGAAGCGCGGCGATTCCGAGCGCGGATCATTGCGGAAACGCTAGCCGAGAATGGGGCCGAGCTGGCGGCTCTTCAGATCGTTTCGCGCAACACGGCATCCGTCACGGCGGAGGACTGGCAGGGAATGATCTCGGGAAAATTGAAGAAGAACGCCGCAGGCAACTTCGACATCGAGGGCACCGGAATCACCACCGGCATCACCGAGTCGAAGGCGCGCGTGGTCGTGCGTGGCCGCACGGTCGGAAGCGGCGTGAGGATTCAGTACACGATTCACACGTACTGAAAACGGCCCTCTCCTCCGGGGGAGAGGGCCGCGTGAGAGTTACCGCTTCCTGTTTCGCAACATACCCGCCCCGATGACCAGCGCTGCGAGGCCGCCAAGCACGAGACCGGGATTCTTCTGCGCCATTCCGCGCGCCTTGTTGAGCTGACCGCCGAGGTCGAGATTCTTCAGATTACCGCCCAGGCCGCTGATCGCGTTCTGGTCGATTCCAAGCTTGCTCAGCATGCCGGCCAGCCCGGTCGGTGCCACCTGGTCCGCGATCGGAGTGGCGTCCGGTGCCTGATACGGGTGAAACTGGGTGGTGGGATTCACGTTGTCTACCATTCAAGTCCTCCAATGCACTGAGGATCTGAATTGCGATTGCGATGCCAAAACCATTACGATTCAGGCAGTTAGTCGAGGTGCGGCGATGGCTGGAAATCCACGGGAGCACGTGCAGGGCAAAGGATTCTGGGATGGCGGCGCGCCCGGGCAAGCGGGCAATGATCAGACCGCGGGGCGCCCGAGCGGCTTCCCCGGCTCCCGCAAGCCATCGCGGGTCGGCATCCGGACCGATATCGAGTTCCCAAAGGTTGAGAAGTCCGCGAAGAAGTAGGTCGCGCGATCCTCGAGAAAGTCACCCGAGAGAGACAGGTCGAGCAGTGGGCTCTCAGCCCACCGAGGCACTTGCGAAGAGTGTCCCCAGCGCCCGGCGGGCTGAGAGCCCACCGCTCCCACCAAACCCGAGCCGGCGCTAAGGGCCGACGACGTTGTAGCCGCAGTCGACGAACATGATCTCGCCGGTGATGCCGTTGGCGAGAGGCGAGAGCAGGAAGAGTCCCGCGTTGCCTACTTCCT
>JANMSA010000943.1:0-1863 GCA_031388865.1 Acidobacteriota bacterium
GGCGGGATGCTCCACGACCCGACGGCCATTCTCTACTTCCGCATCGCGGACATCGACGCCGCAGGCAAGCTCAAGCCAGGCGTTCCCGTCGAGCCGCTCATTCTGCGCGCCAACGCCGGAGATTGCATCAACGTCACACTCACGAATCAGCTCCCGGCCACACTCACGGATTTGGCCGGGTTCAACACGATGCCGATGATCGTGAACAACTTCAATGCGAATCAGTTGGCCGCTTCCACGCAGATCGGGCTGCACGCACAGCTTCTTGCTTACGAAATGACCTCCAGCGACGGCGCCAACATCGGGACGAATCCGATTCAGACCGTCGGACCGGGTGGGATCGCCAAGTACAAGTGGTACGCCGGCGATCTGAAGTACCTCGCCGACGGCACCCGTGTGGCTACACCGATGGAGTTTGGCTCGATCAACCTCATGCCTGCCGACGCCATCAAGCAGGGGAGCAAGGGTGCCATCGGTGCTCTGATCATCGAGCCGCTCGGGGCGACATGGACCGAGGATGCCGCATCGCGGGCCTCGGCCACGGTGACCAAGAGCGACGGGGTCAGCTTCCGCGAGTTCGTGGTGCTGATGCAGAACGACGTGAATCTCCGTTTCGCTGACGGCTCGGCCGTTCCGAACACCGCAGATGCGGAGGACTCAGAGGATTCCGCGCAGAAGGGGATCAACTACCGCACCGAGCCGATGTGGAAGCGGATGGGCTTCGCTCCCGACGCGCCACTCACGCAGACCCGGACGTTCGACTTCACCAATGCGCTTTCGAACACGCAGGTGGCAGGAGATCCCGTCACTCCGGTCTTTACCGCCAGGGCGGGCATGCCGGTGCGCATGCGCGTTCTGATGCCCTCCGGACATCAGCGCAACAACGTATTCACCATGTTCGGGCACGTCTGGCAGCGTTCCCCCTGGACGAATTCCTCGACCGTCTTTGGCAACAATCCTCTCTCCGAGTGGACGATCGGAGAGATGGGATTCGGTCCCACCTCGCGCCTCGACGCGATGTTGATGAATGGAGCAGGCGGAAAGTTCGCCGTCCCCGGCGACTACCTCTACCGGACGTTCCAGTCCTTCCAGTTCGACGGAGGCATCTGGGGAATCCTGCGCGTTACACCCTGATCCGCTTTTTTGGGGGGCGCAGTCGGACAGGCCGGCTGCCCCCCGCAACGATGAACAAAAGATGAACAAAAGATGAAACGGAGAAAACTATGAAGAAACTCGTGCTGACCCTCATCCTTCTCGCATTCGCCTCGTCACTCCTGGCTACGACCGTCACCGAATGCAGCGCGCATATCTCGGCCCTCCGCTTGGCGACGCAGGGAGCCACCTTTCACGGCAAAAACGCGGAAGTCGACCGGGCCAACCTGATTGGAAAGCTCGACGTCGCGCAAGTCAAACTCGATCAGGTCAAGCTCGCTGATGCGGTGCAGAAGCTCACCGACTTCCGCGACAAGGTTGCCATTCTCTCCACCACGGGCAAGATCGCCGCCGCAGATGCAGCGGCGCTCATCGCCGGCGTGAATGACGCCATCCTGTGTATTCAGACGCTGGGCTAGCCCGGTTCACCCACCACACGCTGATCCGCCCCGCGCCCCGAGAGGAGTGTTCGCCCATGCTGTCTCCCAACGTTCTCACATTCGAGACTTCGGATCTGAATATGGCCAGTTTTCTGATGTGCCGCAGCCATCACCTCATTGAGTTGCGGCGCGATCGAGACGGCCGCTCGTTCTTCGTGTTCGAAGACACCGAGGCGCTTCATAATGAGCTTCTGGAGTTTGCTAACGACGGAAAGGTCTCTGTCCGCTCGTTCTGCAGCACGCTCAGAGACCTCAAGGCCATGACGCGTAC
>JANMSA010000968.1:0-3607 GCA_031388865.1 Acidobacteriota bacterium
CAAGCCGGGCAAGCTAACCCCGGAAGAATGGGAGCTCATGAAGCGGCATCCCGAGGCGGGACTCGAGTTGGTCGCCGACATCGACTTTCCGGGGGACATTCGGGCGATCATCCGCAACCACCACGAGCGGTGGGACGGAGCGGGCTACCCTGACGGACTCGCGGGGGAGCAGATCCCGTTCGCTGCCCGCATTCTTTGCGTCGCCGATGTATACGACGCGCTCACCACGACGCGCTCCTATCGCCCGGGCCTCTCCCATGAGCGCGCCGCCGGGATAATGCGCGACTCGCCGGGCCAGTTCGACCCTGAGCTGCTAGACACTTTCCTCCTATGGGCCGAAACCGCCAACATCCCCGGGCGGCCAACGCCGCAGAGAATCGCAATTTTTTCCGGTCAGAATCCTCTATAACCAAATGTGTGGATCGTAACGCGACGTTACACCGAAACGATCCAGCTGGGCGATGTAGAAAACGATAACCCCATGCGGCAGAGCGACTTAGCGTTGGGCATGGCCCGTGCCAACCATAACCTCGAGAAAGACTTCCTTTTTCAGAGGTTAGTCAAATGCTTTATTCACGAGCACTTCGTTTTGTCGGCCTTATTGCGATCGCTGTTGCTAGCGTTTCGTGCAGCGACTTCACGGGCCCGACCAGTCCTAATGTCACGCAACCTTCCAGGCTGGCTCCTCCGACCAAGTCGGCGGACGCCGCCCTTACGGAGCCGACCAGCGCCATAGCGGAACCTTCCAGGCGGGCTGGTCCGACCGCGCCGGTGGACGCCGTCTTTACCCGCTGGATTCTCATCTCCGGCGTCTGGATCGAAGTCGATGCTTAGATCGTCAAATAAGGGTTGAACCTTCAGGCGAGGGACGAAAATGATGGATTGCACAGTCCGGAATCCCGGATGACAGAGACGGCTCTGGACAGAGCCCGCAAGCTGGTGGACATGGCGCGCGGGGCGGAACAGCAGGGACAGACCGATAAATCACTCGCCTATTTCGACGACGCGATCGCTCTCTTCGAGCACGAGACCGATCAGCCCTTCTTCGCAGATGTACTCCGTTGGAAGGGCACCGTCTTTCGCGAACAGGGGGAGACCGAGGCCGCGTACCGATGCTACAAAAAGAGCCTGGCACACGCGGAGCGCATCGGCTCGGTCGGGGCCAAGGCTCACAGCCTCAACTGCCTGGCGATCGTCGCGCAGCGTCGCGGCGACTTCCGCGAATGCGAAACCCACTACGCTCTCGCGGCGGAATTCGCCACGAAAGCCGGCGACGCCAGGCTCCTCGGGATGATCGAGCAGAATCGGGGCGTGGTAATGAACGTGAAGGGCAATTTCGCGGGAGCGGAAGCTCGCTATGCGACCAGCCTCGCCGTGTTCGAGGAAGCCGGTGACGACGAGGCCGTCTCATGGGTGCTCAACAACATGGGAATGCTTTACACGAAGATGGGGCACTATCAGTTTGCGGTCGAAACACTGGAGCGCGGCCTCGGAATCGCGGTGAAGCGAAAGGACGCGCTGGTCGAGAGCATCATCTCGCTCAACCTGGCGGAAGTCTGGGCAGCGGTTGGAAAGCTCGAGCTGGCGGATGCGTCGTGCACCAAATCACTGGAGGAGGGCCGCCGACGAAACGATCATCTCACGATTGCCGGAGCCCTCAAGTGCCGCGCGCGTATCGAGCGCGAGCGTGGCGCTTTCAAGGAGAGTATGGCCACCCTGAGGATCGGGATCTTCGAGGCCGAGGGGCTCGAGGATCGGCTGCTTCAGGCCGAGATGCTTCGCGAATTCGGGCAGACATCGCGCGCGCTTGGGAACTCGGCGGACGCGAGATTGGCATGGCAGGAAGCAGCGGAATCTTTTCATGGGGTCGGTGCCATCAATGAGGCAGCCGAAATCCACGTGCTTTTGGCGTCCCTACCGAGCTGAGGTTCGGGTCGGGCCGGAACCCCGAAAATCCGTAACCCACCGTAGCGGGGCTCAAACCCGCGGAAGGGGCCTAAACCCTGAAATTGGGGTGACTTGGGCCTCGTTTCCATCGTCTCCATGACATATCGCCTGATGAGCTTCAAGGCGACCGTTTGGCAAGCTCCTCATTCCTCGCCCCGGCAGCGAATCGCCTGTGCGAACTAAGGAACGGTGTCACTATTTCAGCGCGATCGCAGAATGAAGCAACGGACCGCTGGAGCTCGCTTGTCATAGGCGAGAGCCAGGCAATCCGCGATGCAATAGCACTCGCAACCCAGGTGGCCACCAGCCGCAGCGTCACTGTGCTGCTCGTTGGAGAAACAGGTACCGGAAAGGAGCTGTTTGCGCGCGGAATTCACTCGGAGAGCGCGCGTGCGGAAGAGCCCTTTGTGGCGATCAACTGCGCGGCGATCCCCGAGACGCTCCTCGAGAGCGAGCTGTTCGGTCACGAGCCTGGCGCGTTTACCGACGCGAGAACCTTGAAGCGCGGCCTCTTCGAAGTGGCAGGAACGGGAACCGTCTTCCTCGATGAGGTCGCCGAGCTTCCACTCAAGCTGCAGGCGAAGCTCCTGCGCGTCGTCGAGGACAGGCGGTTTCGCCGGCTTGGCGGCTCCGAAGAGCGCATACTTGGCGCGCGGATCGTCGCGGGCACCAACATGTCGCTCGAGACCGCGGTTGCTGAAAACCGCTTTCGCGCCGATCTGTTCTACCGGCTCAACGTGGCAGGGCTCGAGCTTCCCGCCCTGAGAGAAAGGACTGGCGACATTCCGATTCTTGCCGAGTATTTCGTGCGGCGACACGCGGAGACCGAGGGCCGCGGCAAGCTTAGGCTGGCCGCTGATTCGGTCAATGCGCTGGAGAGACACCGGTGGCCGGGAAACATCCGTGAGCTCAAGAACGTGATCGAGCGAGCGGTCGTGGTCTGCACCGGGGACGTAATTCAGCCCCATCACCTGTCACTGCAGCGCCGTTCGTTCGTCCCATTGGTGGAAATGCCGGCTGGCACAATGATTCACATCCCCCTCGAGGGGAAATCACTCCAGGCGATCGTGGACGAAGCAATTCACATTACCATCGGCTCGACGGGCGGGAATCTGAGCGCCGCGGCGAGGATACTCGGGATCTCCAGGCCAACCCTGATGCGCAAGCTGCGCGACGAGGGAACTGTGCGGCGAACCATCCTCGCTTCGTCATGACCGCTACGCCGACTGCGGGTATTTACGCGGCGGAGTCCGAAGCGGTGCGGGCACTGATTGACGAGGCAAAGACGGCGGAGCGGGAAGGGAGATGGGGCGATGCATCCACCCGCTACGAATTGCTGGTCAGAGATCCCAACGCTCACGTGCATACCCGCCTCGCCGCTCTCAGGTGGCTGGGTCGCGCGTACCTGGAGCAGGGTAATCGCGCCGCGGCGATGGACGTGCTCGAGGCCGCGGTCGCCGCCGCAACACAGGCAGAATCACGGTCATCGGTAGCCCAAGCGCTCAATATCGTGGCGATCCTGTATCAGACCAGTGGCGATCTCGACAAAGCGGAAGCGATGTACCGGGAGGCGCGGACGAATGCCGCCGCCACCGGCGATGCGCAGGCGATGGCGATGATCGATCAGAATCTCGGCACCGTCGCTGGAATCCGTGGCGCG
>JANMSA010001037.1:0-4242 GCA_031388865.1 Acidobacteriota bacterium
GTTCGTACTCGTTTCGCGCAACGATGGACGATGAACGAGGGGCGAAGGCAACGATGAACGATGAACGATGAACGATGAACAGACGCGGCGTCCGTCGTTCGTGCTCGTTTCGCGCAACGATGGACGATGAACGAGGGGCGAAGGCAACGATGAACGATGAACGATGAACGATGAACAGGGGCCGGACTTGCCGTCGACGGGCGGGCGGCGTTCATCGTTCATCGTTCATCGTTCATCGTTGCCTTCGCCCCACGTTCATCGTCCATCGTTGCGCGAAACGAGTACGAACGACGGACGCCGCGTCTGTTCATCGTTCATCGTTCATCGTTCATCGTTGCTTCAAAGGACCCCCCATGGCTAAACGAGGTCTTCCCGAGCGGTCCGTGATGCGCGCCGACTCTCACTATGTCGAGGAGCTGACCCGTCGTTCCGGTCGTCACATCGGTTCCATGCTGCCGCTCGAGTTCATCGAGCCGAACGCCGATCAGCCGCGCACCCAGCTCGGAAACATCGAGGAGCTGGCGGCGAGCGTCCGCGAAAAGGGCGTGCTCGAGCCGATCCTGGTCCGCACGATTGGACCAAACCGGTACCAGATCATCGCCGGCGAACGCCGCTACCGCGCAGCGACCATGGCCGGCCTGGAAGAGATTCCCGCGATCGAGCTCAACGTCGACGATCGTGAGCAGCTCGAGATCGCGCTCATCGAGAACATCCAGCGCAAGGACCTGACTGCTTTCGAAGAATCGGAAGGTCTGTCCGTCCTGCAGCAGAAGTTCGGGTACACGCACGAGCAGATCGCACAGGTCATCGGCAAGTCGCGCACGACAGTCACGGAGACCCTGCTCATCAACGAGATTCCAGACCGCATCCGCGTCCTCTGCCGCGACGCAGGGATCTCAAACAAGAGTGTCCTCGTGCAGGTCGCGCGAGCGGGCTCCGAGGAAGCCATGGAAAGGGTCGTGCGGGCGTTTTCGGCAGGGGAGCTGTCGCGGGACGAGCTCCGTAAGCAGACCGCTTCCAGCGTGGAGCCCAGAAAAGCAGGACGGCCGAAAAACTTCGTCTACGCGATGAAGGACAAGTCGCTCCCGTTCACGCTCAACCTGGCGTTCCGCAAGCCCAACGTGGAAAAGACCGAAGTCATCGAGGCGGTTCGCGAGCTTCTGCGTCGCCTGGAAAGCGAGGCTTGACCCTGTTCTCCCAGCCGAAGGTCCTGGTCATCGACGACGACGAAACGCTCCTCGGCGCCATGCGCCGGCTGCTCACAGCCGCCGGAATCGACGTCATCACGTCCAGCTCGGCGCTGCAGCTGCCGAAGCTCGTGCAGCGCGACAAGCCCGATCTCATTCTGCTGGACATCGAAATGCCCGCTCTCAGCGGGGAGCATGTCCTGGACCTGGCGAAGCTCTTCGACTTTCTCCGAACCACGCCCATCGTCCTGCACTCGGCCAAGAGCGATGAGGAACTGCGCGCACTGGTCGAGCGCTCGCAAGCCGTCGGCTACATCCGCAAGACCGGCAACCCGTTGAGCCTCGTGGCCCAGGTCAGAGCGTTTCTGCCAGCCGCTTGCTGACTCCTCGATGCGCAGTTTCGGCGCTCGGGAGAAGAGCTGCCGCCCGGACTTCCGCTCTCGCGGAAGCATTCACGCCCAGTGTTTAACATAATCCATCTTATGAGACTCTGTGGAAACTCGGTCGTGACCTCCACGTCCGCCCGTTTCCCACGTCATAATCGCCGCTGCACACCATGAGCATCCTCACCCGTTACATCTTCAAGGAAATGCTCGGGCCGACGTCCCTCGGCTTCGCTTTCTACACGTCGATCATCCTCATGCAGCGCCTCTTCGACATGGCGGGCCTGATCATCCGCCGGTCGCTCTCCGGCGCGGCCGTCGGCAAGCTCCTGCTGTACTCACTGCCGAACATCGTGGTGCTGACGGTGCCAATGTCGCTGCTCTTCGGGATCCTGATTGCCATCGGTCGCATGTCGGCGGACTCGGAGATCGTCGCCATGCGTGCCTTGGGGATCTCCACGCGCAAGATCTATCGACCGGTGTTCGTGGTCAGTCTGCTCATGTTTCTGCTCAACCTCTACCTCATGAATTACGTCCTTCCGAAGGGCAATCAACAGTTCGTTGCGTTGCGTGCCGAGCTGACGGCCGCCGCGGCCGAGCGCGTCGTCAAGCCTCGGGTTTTCTACGATGAATATGCAAACCTCATGATCTACGTGAACGATGTAGATCCGACGAACGGTCAGTGGAAAGGGGTTTTCGTCGCGGACAGCGGCAGCGATACGACAGAGGAGAACCTCACGGCCAGTCAGATGTCCGAGCGGATGGCGCAGCCTGCAGGCGGCGACGAAGAGAGCCTGGGCGGGCTGACGCAGCAGTCCGGGCAGCGGATCATCGTTGCCGACCGCGGCAATATCTCCCTCGAGCGACCCTCGAAAGACATCTGGATGAACCTGGTCGAGGCCGAGACTCATGTCTGGGATCCGCGGAAGTCGGACCGGTACGACCGCACAGACAGCACCTCCCAACGGATCCTGCTGCCGCAACGCGGCGCGGCTACGGAACTCGATACAAGCCGTCTGGCGCGCTCCTTTCGGGAGATGGACCTCGGCGAGCTCCTCGATCAGGAACGTGCGCTACGGCGCGGGACTGCGGAGCTCGATCGAGCCAGCCGCAACATAGCCCTGGTCGAGATCCACAAGAAGTTTGCGATCCCGTTCGCCTGCATCGCTTTTGGCGTTCTGGGCCTGCCGCTCGGCATCACGAATCGACGTGGCGGCAAAAGCTCAGGTTTCTCTTTAAGTATTGCCATCATCGTTCTGTACTACATCATGATCAGCAACGGCGAGCAGCTGGCCGGAAGCGGCAAGCTCCCTCCCTGGCTGGGGATGTGGGGAGCGAATGCAATCCTCCTGGCGGTGGGAATCTACCTGCTCAGCCGTGCGAACAGCGACCTCGGTGCCCGGCGCTCTGAAAGCGGGCTGGTCGCCCGGATTGCCGGCGCGCTCCGCGGCAAGCTTGCCCGGCGCTCCCGGGCCAGCGTGAGCAGCGTCGAGGAAGAGCGGTCGGTGCTCAGCAGGCTCGACATCACCTTCCCTAACATTCTGGACCGGTACATCCTGCGGGAGTTTCTGAAGATCCTGGCGCTGGTGCTCGTGTCCGTCGTGGCGCTCTTCATCATCGTCGAGTACACCGAACTGGCGCGCGACGTCCGCGAGAACGGCGTGTCCGCCAGCACTCTGCTGCGCTACTTCCGGTTCCAGATCTTCACCGTCCTGAACTGGACATTGCCGATCTCCGTGCTCGTGGCCACGCTGGTCACCTTCGGGATCATGTCCAAGAACAACGAGGTCACGGCGATCAAGTCAGGCGGCGTTTCGCTCTTCCGCGTCGCGGCGCCGATCATCGCCGTCGCGGTCCTGATCAGCGTCCTCGCCTACTTCATCCTCGATTTCGTGCTCCCCTACGCAAACCAACGGGTCTACGAGCTCAAGCGGCGGATCGAAGGGAAGACGGCCATTACCAGCACGCAGCAGAAGCTCTGGTATCTCGGCAAAGGGCGCTACATCATCAACTTCCTGGCGTATGACACCAGCGCGAAACAGCTCTCTCAGGTGCAGGTCTTCGAGTTCCATCCGTCGGAGTTCCGCGTGACCCGGCGGGTCTACGCCGACCGCGCGACGTGGAACGGCCAGGCCTGGGCATTCGAGAACGGGTGGATGCGCTCCTTCTCCGACGACGGGAAGATGACCTTCGCGAGGATCACGGAACCGCTGGCGCTGTTCTACCCGGAGACGCCGGAGGATTTCGCCACGGAGGTGACGCCGCCGGATCAGATGACGTACGCGCAGCTGAGGAGATACATCGCCACACTCACAGAGTCGGGCTACGCCGCGGACGAATTGAAGGTGAAGCTGTACGCCAAGACTTCCTGGCCGGCCATCAGCGTTGTCATGGCGCTGATCGCGCTGCCGTTCGCCTTCAAGATCGGACGGCGGGGAGCCCTCTACGGAATCGGCCTCTCCCTCGTTCTGGGACTGGTCTACTGGATGATCTTCGCAGTCTTCACGAAGTTCGGCGAAGTGGGGAACCTGCCACCGCTACTGGCCGCGTGGAGCGCGAACGTCCTGTTCGCGCTCGCCGCGATCTACATGTTCCTGCACGTGGAGACCTAGCCTTCGGGTCTTCGAGTCTTCAAGTCTTCAAGTCTTCGAGGAGGTCTTAAGGTCTCAGAG
>JANMSA010001038.1:0-4665 GCA_031388865.1 Acidobacteriota bacterium
GGCGCGGGCGCGGGCGCGCACGCCAGCGGGTGCTCGCCGCGATCGGCCATGCTCTGACCTTTGGCACGTGGCTCTCGTTGGCCGGCGAGCAGAAACTCACCGACTCACAGGCCGCTGACCTGATGTGTCGCCTAGTCGCCGCGGCGGCAGGTAGCTCGGCTCGACGACGCGCAACTCCCGCGCAACCAGAGGCGGTCAACGGTCAGACTGAAAACGTGTAAGCCGGACAGCCGCCGCGACCGAGAAAAGATCCTGTGTAACGCCGTAGCGTTTACCAATACTGCCCGACGACCGCCAAATCTGACCCCTCACGCTTGGTTGGAGACCGCGGGTTCAACTGACAACATGACTGCGCCCAGCTGGCGGAAATCCTCGATATTCTTGAAACGGCCGTGTTTCTGGCGATTTTTTCGCGTCGGGCGCCCTGCGGCCAAGACGTTCTAGGCGGCCGTCCCGGTGAACCGGACGCTCCAACCTTCCTCGTAACGCCGTAGCGGTACCAAAATTACTCGAGGGGCCCCGCCCCTCGAACTCCCCTACACGGCTCACTCGCTCGCCGCTTCGCTCCGTTCGCGCGCTAGTCCGGCTGCGGCCAGTCCGCGGCACTGCTCAGCACGCTTCCTCCATCCAGGCCCCAGCTGATTCGCAGGCAAGTCCACGACGATCCGGAGACTTCTCCTGGCGGCGTGACGAGGGACCATCACGCTCGCGACTCCTACGAACTCGGTCCGGTACCCGACCGAGTTGACGAATGGGGAGGGATCATCGGCAATCCCACCCGCTTCAATAGGCGGACGAAGCGTGGATCGGAGCGAAGGGGGTCGAGCGCCGGCTCGACGGCGATGTCGGCCACATAGGGCGCGCGCTCCTTGACAGCTCGCTCGAGCCACATCAGCGCGTGTTCATGGTCGCCGAGCGCAACGAACACATGCGCTACTGTGGTGGGCTCCAGATAACCCGGTCCTTTGGCTTCGAGCGCCCGCGAGAGGAGCAGGCGGGCTTCGTCAGGCCGGCCGCATCGCGCATAACCCCACGCCAGCTTCATATCGGAAAAGGCCTTGCCAGCAAACAAATCGAAGGACCGACGCAGCCGAACGATCCCCTCCTCGCATCGACCTCCGGAAATGAGCTGAAATCCAAGACTGCCGTGGGCATTCGCGAACCCCGGTTCGTAAGACAGGACCTTCTGGGCCTGTTCAACCGCCCGATCGTATTCCCGGGCCAGGTACAAGACCCATGAGTGATCGATGGCGATCTGCCGTGCGAGCGGATCGAGTCGTTCCGCGCGTTGAATGTGCTCGATCGCCTCGATCCGACGTCCCAGGTAAGAGAGCAGGAGTGCATACCAGTGGTGCGCGTACGCCGAGTTGGGGTTCAAGCCAATCGTGCGCTGGAACTCGCGCTCGGCGGCGGCCCAGTTGTGGTCGTGCCAGAGGGAGACCGCGGCCAGGGCGGTATGCGCCTCGGCGAGCCGATCGTCCAGCCTGAGGGCCTCCATTGCCGCCCGCTTCGCATGGGCATGCGCCTCATTCGGCGCGCGAAAGGCGTAATTGCCCAGAATGATGTATGCGTCTGCCAGCCCTGCATGAGCGCGAGCGTAGTGCGCATCGCGGGCAATCGCCTGGTTGAAGAGATCGATGGATAGAAGCACGTCTGCCTTCGTGCGCTTTCCCCAGGCGTAGCGGCCACGCAAGTAGAGCTCATGCGCCACCGTGTCCTTGGTCCCGGTGTTCACGAGCGATCCCTCGGCGCTCGCCGGCAAACTGACTGCCAGCGCCTGAATCACGGCGCGGGCGATTTCGTCCTGAAGAGCGAACAGGTCCCGAAGCTCGCGGTCATAGCTATCGGTCCGCAGAACGTGTCCGTTGCGCCCGTCGATCAGCTTCGTGGCGATGCGCACGTGGCTGCCAGCCTTTCGAACGCTGGCCTCGAGCAGGTACTGCACGTCGAGCTGGCGCGCGATTTCCTGGACAGGAGTGTCCTTGCCCTTGAACGAGAATGACGAGGTTCGCGCCGCCACCTGCAATCCGGCCGAGGCGAACGCCGTCATCAACTCTTCGGCGAGCCCATCGGTGAAATACTCCTGGTCCCGCTGGGGACTGAGGTCCGCGAAGGAGAGGACGGCGATGGACACGTGCTCGGGCGAGGCCGCTCGCGAGACGGGTCGTGGAACCGAGTCCCAGACCCGCGAGACCAGCCACCAGCTGGCGGCCAGGACCACCAGAATTGAAGCGCCGGCCATCCCGCCCAGAAGGTGTCGCCGCACGAACGACGGGCGACCTGGCGAAGAGGAGACGGCGGGCGCCGCGGCGCCAGAAGACAGGCCGGCCGTTGGCGCGGGCTGACGAAGCTCAGTGGTGACCGCTGCGCAGAAGCGATAGCCGCGCTTCGGGACAGTCTCGATGTACCGAGAGGGTTCACACTCGTCGCCAAGCGCTTTGCGCAGCAGCGAGACCGTGTAGGACAGGTTCGACTCGTCGACGAACGTCCTCGGCCAGACCTCCTGCAGCAGCTGCTCTTTGGTGACCAGGCTGCCGGTGCGGCTGACGAGAACTACCAGCAGGTCGAACGCTTTCGGGGGCAGAGAGACTGCCTGTCCGTCGCGCAGGAGGCGCTGCTCCGGCGGGTCGAGCCGGTACGGGCCGAACGTGTACAAATTGCGCGCGGGCGCGGCCGTATCGTGCATGGTAGCCTTCGCGAGCGTGGAGGACACACTGTACCACGGCCGACGGTCTGGTCAGCCGCTGTCGTTAGGGGGAGGAACTGGGTCTTTCGCCCGGCGGACGTCAAAAGGGCTTCAACTCGGCGGATCGCGACGCCATCGCTCGCGCAAACGCCTGGCGTTGGGCGAGGGTTGGGTAATCGCTCTCGTTGTTCGCCGTCCCGAACCGTTCCCGGTTGAAACGGCTGATCTTTTGAATACCCGCCATCAACCGGGAGACATCCAGTCCACGCCCGTGCAGCGTCACGATGGCGATGCCATCGCACATGAGCTCAAGATCCTTGAGACGGCTGCGGTCAGCGCGTTGGAAGGCGCGTTCGCGTTCGGTCCAAACGTACTCATGCGCGACTTCGTGGGCGAGCACGGCCTGGAGTTCGTCCGCATCGAGTAGGGTAAGCGCTGCTTCCGATATGAGGAGGACTGCTCGCGCATGCAGGCCGATGGCTGCCTGCGGCGCCTCGAACACCTTGATTTCGTACACCGACTCGCGCCCGGTGGCCCGAACCACTTCGGTCAGAGCGGCCAGCTTCTGGCGCGCCGAGCCGCTGAGGTCGGTGACTTCCCCTTCCGGTGGAAGGGTACGCAGGGTGCGAGCTTTCTCTTCGGCCGACACCGGCGCGGGCCGGGCGGTTTCCAGAAACCGGGCCAGGGCGTTCGGGTCCGTTGCCAGCAGGTTTCGGGAAGTGGTCAGTGCCACAGTCTCACGCCCGGACTGGTTGTGAGACACCTCTGTGGTCGGCTCTGTGGCCCGCACGAATGCCCCGGAAAGGAGCACCGAACCGACAACCGCTGCCAGGCACGCCGTTCCATCTCCCATGACTCCTCCTCCGCGCGTGTGCGCGCGGATCGAGAGTCACGTCGCTCGTTAGAGGATGTCCTGTGGAGACCCCGAGGTTTCGCTGGAGTTGTTACGAGCTTTGGCCGAGGGTCGAAATTGCGAGCGTTTCGGAGGGGTCCAGGTCGACGAAGCTATGCCGGTGAACGTGACGCTCCAACCTTGCTCGTAACGCCGTAGCGGTACCATTCGACTCGCCTCCCGCCCGCTTTCAACTGGCCGAAGGCTCGCTCATGGCGGGCCACCTTGTAGGTCGAATGTCCTGAGGAAGCCAGCGGCCAGCCGAAGGCTGGACGTTGGCGCATCGAAGGACCGATCGCGTCACTTGATCCGTGGACGACGACGATGGCATCGTCGTCGAATGCCGTTCACATACATCCTGCGCTGTGCTGACGACACGTTGTATGTCGGCCACACAGAGAACCTCGCCTCGCGAGAGCAAACTCACAACGATGGAAAGGGCGCCAAGTACACCGCGGCCCGGAGGCCCGTCCGCATGGTCTACGCCGAGGAGCACTCCTCCGCAGGAAGGGCGATCGCACGCGAGCGTCAACTGAAACGGTGGAGCCACAAGAAGAAGGAAGCGTTAATCCTTGGCGACCGTGCAGCGCTTAGGGGGCTGGTCCGACGATCGACGAAGTCGATGGGTGACATCACCACCTGGCGGGACCTTCTGAAGGCTGGTTCTGAGTGAATCGCTACCATCATGGGGCGTGGGGTTTTCGTGCAATTCTGCGCCTCGTCCACCATAGCTCGCGGTGAATTCAGCGCGAGCGACGGTGGACTACCGAATCCCTCCGACCAGCACGATGTCGGCAAATGATGGAGTGGTATCGTTCCGTGATGACCATGAAATCGCTTCGAGTGCTGGCGGTCGCGACCGTTGTTGCTACGACGGTATCGACGATAACGACGGCAGCGGCGCCGGCGCCCCTCGTGGCGCCGTCGCAAACCAAGCCGGCGCAGACCAAGCCAAAACCTGCGCCGCGCAAGCCGGCAGCCAAGCCCGTCCCGCGCGCGGTCAAACCGGCGCCGAAGCCGCCGCAACTCGGTATCACCACGGCGTCGGGGCTTACCTACGTCATCACGTCGCGCGCGAACGGCCGGC
>JANMSA010001075.1:0-6302 GCA_031388865.1 Acidobacteriota bacterium
CCCCTTCGGCTTCGCTCAGGGCAGGCTCCGGCGGATGAGGGGGCGCTCCGTGCCATTCACCAGGCTCGTGCCGGCTGCGCACTGCGCGTCATCACCACTTCCACGGCAGTCCTCTGCCGTTCCCTCGCTCAGGATGACGAGCCCGTCATTCGACTTAGTTTCTCTTCGGACATTCCGGTGCAGAGCCGGGCCGCCCGGTGAACGTGCGAATCACGACCTGCGGCATGACGCCGCTCCACCAGTTCCACAGCACGTCGTGAAACGAATAGGAAACGCCATTCTGCGTGACCTTCACTTCATAGAAGGCGCGATTACCGGTGAAAGCCTCGTGGTCCGTACATTGCGGGCCAAACACACTCACGCTCTTGCCGCCGGCGGCGGAGGGACCTTCCTCGGCGCGCGTCGAGATTGTCGGAAACTCGCGGAGATCCGCTTCCTGAAGGTTGCCGAAATCCACGGCCGATCCCAGACCGGCCTCGACGAAGTTGCCGCTGATCAGCTGATCCTGCAGATCCTGGCGGCCAAAGAGTTCCGAGGAAATATGATGCGCGAAGAGATGCTCGCCGTCCGCGCAGCGCCATTCCGTTCCGGGAGCGTTGGCCTGATGCCAGGCCTCACAACTGTCATCGAGTTGCGCACCCCACGTACCGAGCACCACGGACTCATATCGGTTCGCTAAGACTCCTTCGTAGGAACAGAGACTTGGATCGGAGGCGCAGAAGGTGCTCCGAGTGAAGTCGAGGTCCTCCGAGCTCGGCCCGAAGCTCGCATCCACGGCGGCCCGATAGATCAAGGGGCAGCCTGACGATCCGCTGCAGTGAACGTTGGTCGCACGGAGAATCGTCCCGACTTCATCGGCGTTGTTCCGAACTCCCCCTCCACCGGCCGAGGATCCAGCAAAGAGGACCTCGATCGCCTCGTCGAGATCGGGCATTGCCAGCGTCGTCGCCGCCGCAGGCCGCACAGCGCGCTTTCGCCCGCCACCTGGTTTCTGCAATAGATCGAGGACGGCCTCGACGATCTTCGCTCCGCGGAAGTGAATGTCGTACTGAATGGCCGCTCCCGAGTCACCCGTCGCGGAAAGATTGGTCAGCTTGTTCCCTGCCCAGTTGTCGGAACTGCAGTAGTAGATGAGGACCTGGTTCCAGCCTCCAAAACGGTTTGTCTCGCGCCTGTCGAAGACGCCGTTCCCGTCGATGCCCGGCTTGGAGAGCGAGGACGACATCTTGTCCATTCCGAAATTCGTTCCGGAACTGCACCAGCGGCTCGCGCAATCCTGACCGCCGGTGCACCCACCGCCCCCCTGAAGAAAGATCACCCACTTGTTCCGATCCGCTTCCCTGGTGTACCTGCTGACGTAGAAGACGCCCGGTGTGGAGTCATTACAGACGGCATCGGGGTAGCTCCGGTTGTCGATCGTCACGCGAGACAGCCCGGTTCCGGCGGCGAGTCCGCCGGCCTCACCGGGCCTGCCGCAGGGAAGGGTCTGGTCGAGTGTCGCGGCCGAGGCCGTGCTCGTGATGAGTGTCGAGAGGATGACCGCTGCGATTCGCATTACGAGGACTCCCTGGTTGATGAAGGGTGTGAAGTTACCGAGGTCTTGTCGCGGAGCTCGTCATCGCCGCGTCGTTTCATTCGTCTCGTAGAGCAGACGGTTGTCCTGGGCTGATCGTTTACTCTCACAGTCTCGTGCTTTCGCGCGAGTCGGTCGCCCTAGCAGCGCCGTATTCGACGATTCCTTCCGCAGGCTGCCATCGCTCCTCGCGTGGCCTCGAACGTCCGCGCGATGGACGTACGTCAAGCCGGGTGGATAGGCAGTGCCAGCGGCCTTACGCTTATGATGGTCCGGCATGGAGATGATCGGAACTCGTCTCGGCCACTACACCATTGAGTCGCGCATTGGTGCGGGCGGGATGGGAGAGGTCTACCGCGCACGGGATACGCGCCTCGACCGGTCGGTGGCCATCAAAGTCCTTCCGGAGGGTTCCGCGCAAGGCGGCGAGAACCTCCGCCGTTTCACTCAGGAAGCGAAGGCGGCTTCGTCACTCAATCATCCGAACATCGTGACCATCCATGAGATCGGGGAGGACGCCGCAGGTCCCTTCATCGTCATGGAACACATCGACGGCGTACCGCTGAGTCGTGTCATGAGCGAGCCAATGGCGCTAAGCAGCTTCTTTGACTACGCCATTCAGATCGCAAGCGCACTGGGAGCGGCCCATCAAGCAGGCGTGGTGCACCGTGACATCAAACCCGGGAACGTGATGCTCACGCCCTCGGGATTGATCAAAGTCGTGGACTTCGGCCTGGCGCGGCTGGCTCCGCTCGCGACCGACGATCCTGACGCGCCGACAGCGAAGGTCACGTCATCGCCGCTGACCGCGCCGGGAAGCATTGTGGGCACCGTCGGCTACATGTCGCCGGAGCAGGTCGAGGGTGTTCGCGTGGACAGCCGCTCGGATGTCTTCTCTGCCGGCATCGTGTTGCACGAGATGCTTTCGGGGCGGCCTGCATTCCGCGCCACCTCGGTCGTCGCCACGCTCAGCGCCATTCTTCGCGATGAGCCGTTGCCGCTCTCCTCGGTTCGCAAAGACATTCCCCCTGCGCTGTTAGAGCTCGTGGTCCGCTGCCTGGCAAAGAAACCGGACGATCGCTACGCACACGCTGGCGAGGTTCATCGGGAACTGCTGCAGATCCGCCAGTCTCTCTCCGACGAGGGCAGCAGGTCCTGGCTGCGCAGACCAGCGGGAAAAGCAGTCGTTGCTCTGACGTTCGCGGTGGTGGCTACCCTCGCTGTTTTCGGGTGGAGGCGCGACGCAAGGCAACGGTGGGTGAGGAACGAGGCGCTCCCGCAGATCGAGCGCTTTGCGGCCGAGCAGAACATCGACGCAGCCTATCGACTGGCGCGGCGAGCGATGGAGATCGCTCCCGAAGATCCACAACTGAAGCAGATGTGGACCGACCTCACGTTTCCGGTGCGGATTGTGAGCGATCCGTCCGGAGCGACTGCCGAGTTCAAGACTTATTCGGCCCCGAATGCTCCCTGGATTTCCATGGGAAAGACTCCCACTCCCTTCATCAGAGTTCCAATCGCTCTGATGCGGTTTCGGCTCACCAGGGAAGGCTACGCGCCGCTCGAAGTCGCGCCGGACACCGACAGCGACACGATGAAGTTCGAGTTGCATCGGCCCGGTGACGTTCCGCCACGCATGGTGACCGTCAAGGGCGGCTCGACACGGTTCGAAGGTCAGGCCATCGAGGTTCCCAAGTTTCAGATCGACCAGTTCGAAGTCACCAACCGGGAGTACAAGCGGTTCATCGACGCAGGGGGATATCGCCGGCCGGAACTGTGGAAGTACCCCATCCTCCAGGCAGGACGGACGCTGACCTGGGAGGCGGCCATGGCAGAGATGGGCGATGTTACGGGCCGGCCGGGTCCGTCCACGTGGGAGCTTGGATCGTATCCCGAGGGACAGGACGAACATCCCGTCGATGGAGTGAGCTGGTATGAGGCGGCGGCCTACGCCGAATTTGCGGGCAAGCAACTTCCGACGGTGTACCACTGGTCGCGAGCGGCCACCGACTTCGGGGTTTTCTATGACGTACTGACGAGCAGCAACTTCGAGGGAAAGGGAACCGTCGCGGTCGGTGCGATGCCCGGTCTCGGCCCCTACGGCACGTACGACATGGCGGGCAACGTCAAGGAGTGGTGCTCCAATCCGATCGGAGACCGCCGATTCGTGCTTGGAGGCGCGTGGTTCGAAGCGAACTATCAGCATCTCGAGCCCGACGCGCAGCCGCCCATTGAGCGGAGGCGCGGTTTCGGCTTCCGCCTCATGGAGGAAAGCGCAGCGGCCTCCGCGCTCCTGAAGAGCGAAGTCGTCCCGGTGTCGTCCGAGATTCCTCCTCCCGCCGACGATCCCACCTTCGCACTTTACGCCCGCTTATTCGACTACGACCCGCTGCCATTGAATCCGAAAGTGGAGGAGCGCGACAACTCGCATGCAAGCTGGCGGCGCGAAAAGGTCTCGGTCACCGCCGCATATGGGAATGAGAGGATTCCCGTGTACATCTTCCTTCCGAGGAACGCGGGTCCGCCCTATCAGACAGTGGTGTTCTTTCCGGGGAGCGATGCGGTGTTCGAGAAGTCGAGTCGCAACCTCTGGCTGCGGATGGTCGATTTCTATGTGAAGAGCGGCCGTGCGGTGATCTACCCGGTATACAAGGGAACGTACGAGCGCGGAGTGCCTGATCCGACCGGGCCCAACGCGAGGCGTGATCTGCGCGTGCAGCGCGTCAAGGACGTCCGGCGGGTCGTCGATTACATCGCCAGCAGACCCGACCTCGACTCCAGCCGCCTCCTGTATTACGGATTGAGCCTGGGTGTCTCCCAGGCCCCTTGCGTGCTCGCGGTCGAGCCGCGCTTCAAGGCCGCCGTGCTCTTGGCGGGAGGATTTCACCGTTCTGTCATTCCGGAGATCGCAGCGCAGAACTACCTTCCACGTGTCAAGCTTCCAGTCCTGCTCGTGACCGGCCGGCACGACTTCGTGTTTCCGTTCGAGACATCGCAGAAGCCGTTCTTCGATCTGCTCGGTACGCCCGCGCAGGACAAGCGCCACGTCGTCCTCGATGGCGGGCACCTGCCGCCGAAGTATTCTGAGATCGTGAAAGAGGTACTGACGTGGACCGATCAGAGGCTGGGGCCTGTGGTGAAGTGAGGATCGGTCCAGCACTGGGGCCAGCAACGAGCAACCAGCAACCGCGCGAAGCGCGTCACGACATCCAGTTCACGCCTGCTTCCTTATTCCACTTGGTGGTCATCTTTTTCGACTTCGTCCAGAGCTCGATGGAACCGCGCCCGGTGATGTCGCCTACGCCGAACTTGGACTCGTTCCAGCCGCCAAAGCCGAAGGGCTCACGGGGGACCGGGACGCCGACGTTCACTCCGACCATGCCGGCGCTGGCTTTCTCCATGACGTAGCGCGCAACGCTGCCGCTCTCGGTGAAGACCGAAGCGGCATTGCCGTACGGGGAGCGATGCTGGACCTCGAGCGCCTCGTCGACGCTGTTCGTGCGGATGATGACCATCACCGGTCCGAAGATCTCTTCCTGCGCGATGCGCATGTCCGGGGTGACGTTGTCGATGAGAGTCGGCCCGACGTAGTAGCCGCCCTCCTTGCCGGACACCTGGGTCCCGCGACCATCCACGAGCACCTTCGCGCCCGCCTCCTCGGCCTCGGTGATGTAGCGCTCGATGCGCTCTTTCGCCGCCTTCGAGATCACGGGTCCGAGGTGCGTGCCGGGGACCATGCCCCGGACGATGCCGGCCATGCGGTCGACAATGTGATCGGTCGCACCGACGGCCATCATCACCGACGCGGCCATGCAGCGCTGTCCCGCGCAGCCGGACATGGACGCGACGACATTCGCGGACGTCATTTCCGTATCCGCATCGGGCATCACGATGAGGTGATTTTTGGCACCGCCCAGGGCCAGAACACGCTTGAGGTTCGAGGTGCCGCGGCGGTAGACGATCTTCGCCACGGTGGTCGACCCGACGAAGGTGATCGTGTCGATTGCCGGGTGGTCGCAGATGGCCTCGACAGATTCCTGGCCGCCGTGCACGACATTCAGGACGCCGTCGGGGAGGCCTGCTTCGCGAAGGAGCTCGGCGATGCGGCCACTGCTCAGCGGTACCTGCTCGGACGGCTTGAGGATCATGCAGTTGCCGAGGCCGATCGCGTTGGGGATGGTCCAGTTAGGGACCATGTTCGGGAAGTTGAACGGCGTGATCGAGGCAACGATACCGACCGGGTAGCGTTCCACCCGGCACTCGACTCCGCGCGACACTTCGAGCACCTCGCCGGGCACGATCTGAGGCAGCGAACACGCGAACTCGCAGAGTTCCGCGGACTTCAGGACTTCCGCCGCGGCCTCGTTGCGCACCTTCCCGTTCTCCTGCGAGACCAGCGCGGAGAGCTCGTCGATGTTCTTCTCGAGAAGCGCCTTGTAGCGATAGAAGACCTGAACCCGCTCCTTGATCGGCGTACTGCTCCAGCCCGGGAAAGCCTTCCGAGCAGCGTCGACGGCGTGATCCAGCTCGGTCATCCCGGAAAGCGGCACGCGTGAGATCACGGTCCCATCCGCGGGATTGGTGATGTCGAGCATTCGCCGCCCGGACGCCTCGACGAAGCTGCCGCCGATGTAGTTGCGGACGTCGGGATGACGGGTGGGGGTGGCCTGATCGACTACGGACATGGTGTGCCTCCGGGTTCGGCCCGAGAGTCTAGTGTGGTGGGGGG
>JANMSA010001082.1:0-2955 GCA_031388865.1 Acidobacteriota bacterium
CAATTGTACGTTGCGGCGACGGGATTGTTTGCTTTGGGTCGGTTGGCGGTTGGAGGGGGACGCGAGTCTTCAAGTCTTCGAGTCTTCAAGTCTTCGAGTCTTCGAGTCTTCGAGTCGCAAAGTCGCAAAGTCTTTCCTTTGCCCTCTTTGAGACTCTGAGACTGGCCAGTTCACGGTTCCCGCCAACCGCCAACCGCCAACCGATCAGGCGATCTCGAGCAGCGCGCGCAGAAATCTCTCCACGAGAGCAGCGTCGAACTGCGATCCGGCGCCCTCGCGGAGCTGCTTCACTGCCTGCTCGCGGCCGAGCGGTGGGCGGTAGCTCTGCGTTGAGGACATCGTGACCCAGGCATCGGCGATCTGCAGGATGCGCGACGCGAGGGGGATCTGCTGGCCCGTCATCCTGCTGGGATAGCCTTTGCCGTCGACGCGTTCGTGGTGGCGCAAAACGGCTTGCGCGATGTCGGCGCCGAGGAGAGGCTCGACCAGGGCTGCGCCGACCACGGGATGCTCGGCCAGCGCCTTCAACTCGTCGGCCGTCAGCACGGGCGCGTTGTAGAGCCGATCGAAATCGAGCAAGCGCATCCCCACGTCGTGGACCAGGGCGGCGATCCGCACGGTCTCCACCTGCGTGGAGGGCAGATCCAGCGCACGCGCAAACTTCTGGGCGATGTTCGCCACCTCGTGTGAGTGTTCCGCGAGTCCCGCATACTTCTGAAAATCGGGTTCCAGCAGATGTTCGGCGATGAGCAGCTTCTCGCTGCGGCCTGACGCGGACGTCACGATTCCCTCGACCACATGCTCGAGCTGTCGCAACATCATTTTCAGCGCGCGCTGCGCGGCAGCGTCCGGCTGCTCCTCGAAGCTGATCGTGAGCACCAGTCCCTCGACTGAGAAGACGCTCACCGGAGCGCTGAAGGTCGGGCCCAAGGACGTGATCGGCTCGGAGGTGTTGAAGGGGACGGACACGCTGGGTCGCATCAGCAGACGGGTTTGATTCGTTCGCTTGAGCCATGCCTCCAGGTGCGACTGCAGTCTCTCGAGCGCGGAGTCCGCGACCGTGCCGGTAGCCACGATGATCTGCGGATTGTTGACGTGTCCGATGGCGCTGAATGCGCCAAGGACGGCGCCGGGAATCGCCAGCAGCGCGGGGAGAAGCATGCGCACCGGCTCGAGGTCAGCCTCGCTGAGCACTCGCGTCGCCGTCTCCCGGTGGAGCTGTCGCCGCGCCATGTACTGCCGCGCGGCATCAACGACATGCTGGGCAGCGGGCGAAAGGACCTGCCCGGCCGGAGCGGCGGGAGTGATGGGTGCGGCGGGAGGGGTAGGAGCCTGGGGAGAGAACGTCTCGAAAATCGGTGTCGGCGGGATCGCTACGCCCACCAGGGGGCTGTCACTCAGCGACAGCGGCGCCAGACCAAACACGTTATTGCGCGTGAGGACGCTGAGCATGTCTTCAGCGATCCTGGCTGCGGCGCCGACGTCCAGAACCGCGAAGGGCTTCCGGCCGGCCTTATCGCGCATGTCGATGAAGCCGATGAGCCGTCCGCGTGCGAAGAGCGGCACGGCCAGGATGCCGTCGTTGCCCTGGCTGAAGAGCATCTCTGCCAGACGTTGGTCCGTTCCTAGACCGTTCACGTAGAACGGTGTGCGTTTCACCGCCAGACGATCAACGAGGTCGTCGTTCGCATTGACGACCTTGCGGTCTGCAGGGTTGTACTGATAGTGCGTGATCAGCTCGTACGTTTTCTGGTTCAGGTCGCGCGAGGAGGAGAGATAGAGGGCGGCCTTCGTCGCCTGCACATGTTCCACGCAGCCGTACAGGATCTGCTTGAGCTGCGCCTCGATCGACTTCACCTCAGGAAGCATGTATGGGAAAGAGGTTACTCGAATTCGAAGCGAACGCGGAGACGAGCATGGCCCAGAAATGCACCAAGAATGGTTCCGCTCGTGTTCCAAATGACATCGTTGATGTCCGCCACTCGGGAAGGAAGAAAATACTGCCATCCTTCAATGCCCAGCGTGAAGGAGAAGCCGAGCAGGATCGTCAGCACGTACGTCTGCAGCGTCGGACGTTGGACGGTGTAGAGCGTGATGAACATCAGGAAACCCCAGGGAACGAACAGCAGCACGTTCGCGATCATCGGCACCACGATCACCGCCAGGATGTGCGTCGAGATCGGACGCTCGCTCAGACGCTTGGCCAGATAGCGCAGGTCATCGAAAGGAATAGGCTCGAAGTTCTCGTAGCTTTTCCCGGCCATCCAGACGGTGATCCAGATGATGGTCAGGGTCGTCAGCAGAAGCAGGACGACCGTGAGCGGCTTCTTGACCAGGACTTCGCGCGGCACTGGAGGAGTCTACTGTCTTCTGGTCTTCTGGTCTTCGGGTCTTCGGGTCTTCGAGTCTTCGAGTCTTCGAGTCTTCGAGTTTTCGAGTTTTTAGCTCTACGCGTCCTTCGAGTCTTCGAGGGAGTGTCGTCAAGTTCCGAGGTTCATGGATTCACCGTCTCAAAGTCTCAAAGTTAAAGTGAGTCGTGTCTCTATGAGACGGTGCGACCGCAAGGCCATGAACCTCTTGAAGACTGAAGACTGAAGACTGAAGACTCGAAGACTCGAAGACTCGAAGACCCGAAGACTCAAGGCTCGATGAAGAAGAGAACGCTACCGTCCCGGCATCTCGGTGTTGTAATAGAACATCGCCGTGACGCGCTCGGACGGTTTCGGGAAGTCCTTCGGCAGCGGATTGAGAGGCGAGGAGAGCTCGATCGCTTTGCGGGCCGCAAAGTCGTAGGGCGGGACGGTGGAGCTTTCGAGCATCTGGATGTCGGAGATCCGGCCGTCGCGGTGAATCGTGAAGCGGATCGTGACGACGCCTTTCATGCCGCTGCGGATGATCTGGGGCATGTTGCCGTACCAGTTCACGCGGATCCGGCTGACCATCGACTGCGCGTAG
>JANMSA010001091.1:0-4519 GCA_031388865.1 Acidobacteriota bacterium
CGTGAGCATGAGGACCGTGTGTCATCACCACTTCTACGGCAGCTCTAGGCAGGCGCGTCTGTTCGTCGTGTCACAAAGTACAGCACTGCTCCCACCGTGATTGCGATCGCTCCGGCCAGCAGCCTTTTCTGATCCAGGGTCACAACGATCAGCAGGGCCACCAGCGCGCCGAGAACCGGAACGATGAAAGTGGACGCGCGGAACGACCCTTCGCTTCGTTTGCGGAGGATCGGCACCGCCAGGCAGGTCACGAGATAGGTCGTCAGACGTGCAACCGCCGAGAGCAGTGCCAGGGTCCGGAACGATCCTGCCAGCGCGAGAGCGAGAGCGACCGACGCGTGGATGACGATGGCCACCGTCGGCGTGTGAAAGCGTGGGTGCACAAAAGAGATCGGCCCGAGGCGCCGGCCGAGCGAGAGCGCGTACAGCATGCGTGAGCCCTCGAGCATGGTCCCGGAGTTCGTCCCTGCCATCGACATCAGCGCACCAATCGTGATGATGATCGCTCCAATCGGTCCGATGATTGCGGCGGCAGCGGAAGCGATCGGGGTCTCGCTCTGCGACAGATCGGGCAGCGCCGACATCGCGCCGAACTGCACCAGCGCGTAAATCGCGGCGATGATCAGGATCCCCGCCAGCAACGCGAGCGGCAGGTCACGACGTGGATTCTTGTACTCGCCGGCGGGCACACCCATATTCTCGAAACCGGCGTAGGCAAACAGCATGAAGAGAGCCGCCTCGCCCCAGTTCACGTCACCACCGGGGAGCGTGAATGAACCCGGCAGCGGGTTCGTCTTCCACACGACCAGCGCGAGAATGATGAACCCGATGAGCGGCACCAGCTTGCCGAAGGTGAACACGTAAATCGACGCCGCGCCGTACTTCACTCCAACGTAGTGGATCGCCGCGAGAAACAACACAGACGCGATGATCACCGCCGCGCGGGGTCCGCCGGTCGTGAGCGAAGGCACCAGCAGGCCGAGGGCGACGACAAATCCATTCGAGAGTGACGCGAGCGAAGTCACGCGCGCGATCCAATTCATCCAGCCGGTCTCGAATCCGACGAAGTCGCCGAAAGCAGTTTTTGCATAGAGATACGCGCCGCCGGGCTCCGTGAAATGCTTCGCAGCCTCCGCGAAATTCAGCGCCAGGATGAACACCGGAATGGCGAACAGCAGCGGCGCCCAGAGCGAAAAGGGTCCGAGGAGGCGGTAGGACTCGTAGGGGAGGAGGAAGACCCCCGAACCGATGACGGCGTTGATGCACATCGCCACCAGTCCCCAGAAGCCGATCGTGCGAACGAGTTGTCCCCTGTCCTGTCCTGAATCCTGTCCTGGATCCTGTCCCGCATCCTGCTGGTTCATTGGCGATGGCCTCTCCCGCGAATGCTACGTCCAGGCAGTTTTCCGGTCATCACTCCATCTCGTAGAACCGGCACGCCGTTCACCACGACGTCGCTGATCCCCTCGGAGAAGTGATGTGGATCGTCGAACGTCGACTTGTCGATGATGGTGTCCGGATCGAAGATCACAATGTCCGCGATCATGCCCGAACGCAGAACGCCGCGCTCGTGAAGGTTCGCGCGCAGCGCTGCCTGGGAAGTGGCCTTGCGTACCGCCTCCTCCATCGAGAAGAGCTTCTCGTCACGCGCGTAGTGGCCGAGAACGCGGGGGAACGTGCCGTAGGCGCGGGGGTGGATGGACGTGTTCTCGGCACGCGCCGCCGCGGTCGGAGAGCTGGCGTCCGAGCCGATGGAGACCCAGGGTTGCTTCAGAGCGTGACGGACATCGTCTTCGTTGATCGAGAAGTAGATGACCCGCGGCGAGATCTCGTTCTCCGCGAAGATCGTCATCAACGCCTCCTCGGGCGTCGTCTGCATCGCCGCAGCGATCTGCTCGATGAACCTCTTTTCGTACGCTGCCTGGGCCCGGTTGAAGATCTGGGAGACGTAGATCCCGCGCTCGCCACGACGCGCAAACTGCGCCCGCAACGCTTCGGCGATCTTCGCGCGGTCCTCCGGGTTCGCCAGGCGTTTGCGGAAGTCGTCGTAGCCACCTTCCATGGACCAGTCGGGAGCGAGCGTGGAGAGACTCGTCGACGACGCCGCGTAGGGATAGATATTTGCGGCGGCGTCGATGCCTTCCGCGCGGGCGGCGGCGATCCGATCGATGATCTGCGGCATGCGTCCCCAGTTGGGCCGGCCGCCGATCTTGAGATGCCAGATATTGACCGGGATGCCTGACTCCCGGCCGATGCGAAACGCTTCGTCGAGCGCGGCGTCGATGCGGTCGCCTTCGTCGCGGATGTGGGAGAAGTACACGCCGCCGTGCTTCGCCGCAACACGCGCCAGATTCACCAGCTCGTCGCTGGACGAGTACATCGCAGGGACGTAAATCAGCGAGGTGGAGATGCCGATGGCACCCTCGCGCATGGCCTGGTCGACGATCGCTTCCATCTGCCGCATCTCATCCGCCGTCGGAGCGCGATTGATGTCACCGATGACCATCGAGCGCGGGTTTGAAGCTCCGACGAGGAGCGCGAAATTGATTGCGGCCCCGCGCCGGTCCAGCTCGTCCAGATAGTCGCCGAGCGAGTGCCACCGCTCGCCGGCGAGCACGCGATCGAAGAGATTTGGCCCGGGCGAGGTTCCTTCTCCCGCGACCTCCGTGGTCACGCCCTGACGCACCTTGGCTTCCAGATGAGGGTCGCTGATGACTGTCGTCTGTGACCACCCCAGCAGGTCGATGAACCCGGGTGCGACCATCCGCCCCCGGGCATCGATCGTCGACGCTGAGGAGACCTCACTGAGATCGCCGATGGTGACGATGCGGTTCCCGCGCACGCCCACATCACCGCGGAACCAGGGGGAGCCGGTGCCGTCGACGATGCGGCCGTTTGTGATCTTCAGGTCGAGCATGGGTGTGGTTGCTGGGGGAGGCAGCGTCGTGCAGGAGGTGAGGGTCATGGCGAAGGCTACGCTGATCGCGAGGAGTCGAGCCTTCGAGTCTTCAAGTCTTCGAGAGAAACGGTGGAAGTGGCTCGACGACTCGAAGACTCGAAGACTTGATCTCTTCACTCCATCCCCCTCATCAGGTCGTCGAACGTCTGGCGCTCGCGGATCACGCGTACGTCCGCCCCGTCCACCATCACTTCGGCCAGGAGCAGGCGAGCGTTGTAGTGGGACGCCATGGAGAAGCCGTAGGCGCCGGCGTCGCAGATGGCCACGAGATCGCCGACGCGAATCGACTCGATGGCCCGCGTGACCGCTCCGGTCGCGCTGCGCGTGAAGACGTCTCCCGATTCACAAATGTTGCCGGCCACCACCACTTCCTCCATCCCAGCGGGGTCGAAACTCTCGCGCAGCGCAGCGTTGGTCCCGCGTGACGCGTTCACGATGTGGTGGTACGCAGCGTATTTGGACGGTCTGGCCAGGTGATTGAAGCCTGTGTCGACACCCACCCATTCCACGCCGGCGCTGACGCGCCTGGTCGTCGCCCGCGCGAGCAACACGCCGGACTGCGCAACGAGATAGCGGCCCGGCTCGAGGATGGCCGTGAGGTCACGGGCGCGCAGCATCGCTCCCGCGATGCGCGCCAGTTCCCGCCCGTACTCCTGAATGGGAAAGTCACTCTCGCCGGGCTTGTACGGGGTGGAAATGCCGCCACCGAAGTTGATCCAGCGCAGCCAGCGGTACTCTGGCGCGAGCTCGAGCAGTCGCCTGGCGGCATGCAGCAGAGGATCGGGCTCGGCAACGCCGGACCCGATGTGTGCGTGCAGCCCGACCACCTTCCGGCCGCTGTCCTGGACGACTATTCGCGCGGAGTCGACCTCTGCCAGGTCGATCCCGAACTTCACGCCACCACCCGCCGTGACGACATCCGCGTGATGACCCGCTCCGACGTCGGGATTCACACGCAAGGCGATCGGATTGGGGAGGTCCAGGCTCAGACAGCGGTCGATCTCGGACATCGAGTTCACGTTGATGACGATCCGCGGATCCGGAATCGCGCGCAAGTCTTCGTCAGAAACGTTCGAGCACGTGAACCAGATCGACTCGGCGGAGAAGCCGGCTCTCATGGCCAGGTGGATCTCGCCAGGCGAGACTGCATCACAACCGAATCCCTCTTCGTGCAGCATGCGCAGGATGGAGAGGTTCCCGTTCGCCTTCATGGCGTAGAACGGACGGAAGGGCAGGCCGGTGAACGCGCCCCGCACGCTGTCCATCTGCCGGCGGATCACCGCGGCGTCGTAGACGTAGAGCGGTGTGCCGAACCGCATGGCCAGATCTTCCGCGGAGAAATTGCCGATGTGCAGAAGCTGGTCGCGATACTCCATGAGCGGCGCGAGTATAAGTGGACTCCTCTTCAGGAAGCTCTCGGAAGAAAGCTCGCAGCTCGCAGCTCTCAGCTCGCAGGAGACCACCACCCGCCCTCGAGCGCTCACGAGCGAGACAGAAAGCTCGCAGCTCGCAGCTCTCAGCTCGCAGGAGACCACCACCCGCCCTCGAGCGCTCACGAGC
>JANMSA010001117.1:0-6246 GCA_031388865.1 Acidobacteriota bacterium
TCCCCCAACCCGGTGGCACATCGAATACCTGGCGCGACGTGTGGCCCGTGAGCGCGACCGAGGTGTGGTTGGTCGGCGAAGGCGTGATGCCGGCACTGCCCCTGGGGCTTCCGGGCGGATCGGCGGGCGGATGCTCCGGACGGTAAGGATGAAGGATGAAGGCAGTCGCAGAGTCTCACAGTCGCATCGAGACTTCGGCCTCGATTCCCATGAGGCTACGACCCTATGAACCTATGAGCCTGTGCGACTGCCTCTTTCCCCTTCATCCTTCATTTCCGGCGCGAGCTCAGCTTCCCGGAGCTCGTCTTTCTCAGGATCCGTCAGCACACTCTCGACGTCGATGAGCAGGTAGACCTCGTCGCCGAAAGGCACGACTCCGATCAGGAGCTCGCCACGGATGCCGCGGATCATGGCAGGGGGCGGCAGAAAGGCGTCCGCGGAGACGGTCACGATGCGCCGCACTTCATCCACCTTCAAGGCGATTGTGCCGGCGGTGGTGTGGGTGATGAGGAGGAAGGGCTGCTCGACCCTCTCCGAGCGCGGATAGAGCCGCTCGCGCAGATCGATCACCGGGATCACCTCGTTGCGCAGCACCATGATGCCCTCGACGAACGCTGGTGCTGTGGGCACGGACGTGGAGCCTGCGTAAGGCACGATCTGCCTCACCGCCATGATGTCGAGCACGAATGTCTCGGAACCGATGCGGAAGGTGATCAGGCGGAGCATTCGTTACGGATTGTACGTCGCGCGCTTCGCCGCGAGTTGTCGGTTGTCGGTTGTCAGTTGTCTGCGCCTCGGAGGGTCAATCCTCCTTCCAGCGAGGGCTCAGACAACCGCCGCGGCTCTCTGGTTCCCGGTCAAGTCTCGCCACACGGGAACGCTTGTCGCGAGAAATCACAGACAACCGACAACCGACAACCGACAACGCGCCGCGAAGACGGCGCTATCGCACCCGGAACTTCCGCACTTCCTCGTCCAGTGAGCGGATGGCGTCGTTGAGGAGCGAGATGGAGGCGCTCATGTCGCCGGCAGCGGAGCGGTTGTTGTCGGCGATGGCGCGCACCTGCTGCATCGTGGCGACGATCTTCTCGCTGTCCGTGGCCTGGCTGGCGGCGACCTGAAAGATCTCGTGAATCATCTCGATCATGCGCTCCGCGGCGGCGGAGATCATCGTCGATCCGGACTTCTGCTCGATCATCGCCTGGCGAACGTACCTGGTCACCTCACGCATCGACTCCACGGCCTTGAGGATGTGGTCGGAGCCCTGTGCCTGCTGGCGCGTGGCGGAGTTGATCTGGCCGACCATGGACTGCAGGCGGTCGACGGCCAGCGTGACCGTCTCGCTTCCTCTGGCCTGCTCACGGGTGGCGCCGGCGATCTCTTTCCCCATGTTCGACGCCTTCGCCGCCGACTCGAGGATCTTGTTCAACGCCTTCCCCGCCTCGTGCGACAGAGCGACTCCGTTCTCGACGAGCACCGACCCGGAGGAGGTGGCTCGCAGCGCGTTCTCGACCTCCTCCTGCACGGTGCGGATCAGGTTGGAGATGTCGCGGGTCGAGGACGCGGTACGCTCGGAGAGATCGCGGATCTCGGCGGCGACTACGGAGAATCCCTTGCCGTGCTCGCCCGCCTGTGCGGCCAGAATCGCGGCATTGAGGGCCAGGAGGTTGGTCTGCTCTGCCACGTCCTCGATGACGTTGAGGATCTTTCCGATGGCAACGGATCGATCTCCCAGCCGCGCCACGACGCTGTTCGCCTCCAGCACGGACTGACGGATCTGCTCCATCCCTTCTATGGTCTCGCGCACCGCCTTCATCCCCGATTCCGCTGCATCGGCCACCGCCAGCCCCAGGTCGTAGGACTTTGCGGCGTTGGACTCCACCTGCGCGATGGATGCAGACATCTCCACCATCGACGAGGAGGTCTCGGTGACGAAGTTCGTCAGGTAGACGACGTTCTGATCGACCTCGTTGATCGAGGAAACCATCTGATGGGCCGCGGACGCCGTCTCCTCGACGGAGGTGAAGAGCGTGTCGGTGTGACGACTGACCTCCTCCATCGACGCCACCATCTCCAGCATCGACGACGACGTCTCTTCGGATGACGCGGAAAGCGCTTCGACGTTGTCCGTGATCTTGCGGACACCGCCGTTGAGCTGATCGATGGAGTGATAGGTGTCGTCGATGACGGAGCGCTGCTCGTCGACGCGGTTGATGACGAGCTGCGAGCGCGTCTCGACAGTCTCCACGACATTCTTCAACTTGACCTGCGCTTGCACGAGGCTCTTCACCGTTCGCTCGAGGTCGCCCGTCATCCCGTTGAACGCGTCCGCCAGCACCCCGATCTCGTCGCTCGACCGCGACTGGGCTCGCTGGGTGAGATCGCCTTTCGCGATCTGACGCGCGCTCTCCACCAGAGAAAGCACGGGACGGACGATGTAGCCGGAGGCGAGCCAGGCCAGGCCGCTGGCCACGATCAGGACCAGGAGCGCCGTGCCGAGATTCCAGGCCCGGAGCTCGCTGAGGACGGTCTCCGCCTGAGACTCATTCATGAGCATGCGGAAGTAGCCCTTCGGCGTCGCCCGGTTTCGCGCGTCCGCTTCCGTCTCGTGGAACGGCTCGGTATAGATGTAAAGACCGCGGCGCGTCATCTCGGTGCCACGCTCGGCTTCGAGGACGCGTCCGGCGAGACCCTCGGGTTGTGTACTGTGCGTGGAGGCCAGGATTTTCTGATCGCCACCGAGGAACTCCGCGTACTCGACGGAAGGGTTGCGCTTGAGGTCTGCGACGATCTTCCTCAGATCGTCGGTCAGACCGAAGATGACGTAGTAGCCGGCCGTCGCCTTGACCGTCTCGGCGATCGCCCCCCCCTGCTCGACCGTCTGCTGAATGATGGCCGCGCGCACGCGCCACTGCTGGATCAGGAGCAGGACCAGCGCGACGACGATGGCCTGCGTTGCAAATGCTGCCACGAACTTCGTGCGAAGCCCGACGCGCGCACCCGTTTCCTTGTCTTTGCCGGCGGCCATTGGAGCCGGTGGAGTCTAGCAGTCTACGAGTCTTCGAGTCTTCAGGTCTTCGACTCTTCGAGGAGTCGCAAGTCGCAGAGTTCCAGAGTCCCGGAATCCCGGAGATCGCGATGGTCCCCCTTTGAGACTTTGAGGCTTGAGACTTCCCTCTAAGACTCGAAGACCTGAAGACTCGACTGCTATCATCCCCGGCCATGCCCCTGATCGACTGCCCGAAATGCGGGCAGACTTACGACGTGCCCGGCGTAGTGGCAGTGCGGCTGTCGAGCTCCATTGCCACGTGTCAGTGCGGCGAGTGGCTGTCAGGAAGCAAGGCCGCGGTGCTGGCGCGCATCATGGACGTCGATCAGATCCGGGAGATCGACATGGCGCCCTATCGCGTCGAGCGCGCGCCGGACTCGCCGTTTGCGGAGAAAACCCGGACGGACGCGCCAGCCTCGCGCGCGCGATCGCTGCGCGTCATCGCGCGCGGGGTGTACGACTCAGTGAACACGGTCTTCACCATCGATGAGCATCCGCTGTGGATCGGGAGGCGCGGCTCTCACGTGGAGCTCGGGGATGCAGACCTGTCTCTGCGGCACTGCTCGATCTTCGTGCGCGGGGACCAGCTCCTGGTGCGCGATGCGGACTCGCACATGGGCACCTTCCTGGATGGCCAGAAGGTGGAGGACGAGGCAGTCATCGACGAAGGTGTGCATCTGCTGCGCGTCGGTTCCGCCATCGTGAGTCTCGAGCCGACAGTGCAGATCGGACTGCCGGTCGAACCAATCTCGCTCGAGACGCTGCTCATTGCCGACGAGGCTGCGCTCGAAGAGCTGAGACTCAGCGCCGCTGCTTTGGACGCGGCAACGCGCGTCGTCCTGACCTGTGTTGAAGGCCCCCTGGTCGGTCAGGAGTTCGAGATCCCTTCGACCGGCCTGGTGGTAGGTCGCGAAGGCCACGTTCGCGTGCCGGACGAGTTCCTCTCGCGCCGGCACTTTGAAGTCGTCCGCGACGAGGAAGGCGCCCTCCGTGTCCGCGACCTCGGCAGCCGCAACGGCACCTTCCTCAACACCCTGCCCGCACGCAACACGAAAGTGCAGCCCGGCGATGAGATCACCGCAGGAAACAACCGGTTCCGAGTCGAGGCACGCTGACCGCTGCAGCGGGCGGGAGCGGGAACGCCGGCGGCTGGCCGGCCGGTCCAGCTTTGCTCCTGCACACCGTGCTGCCTACGAACAACGCACGGTCGCACTTGCCACGATTGCGCGTTGGCGCCCGTCGCCATCCGTGGCTATACTGCGCGCCATCCCCCGTGATGACTCCTTTCGGCGCCGCCGCTGCACGGATGCTCGAGCCGCTCTCTGAGCTGCTGCAGAAGCCCCTTTCCCTCGCTGACAGCGAGTCGAGCGAGGCAGGGCAGGGCTTCGCGATCCGGCTGACAGCGCCGCGCATGTCCATCGTGTCGGGGGACGGGCGGCCGTTCACTGGCGAGGAGCGGCGGCTGATCCAGGAGATGTTCGGGGTGCTGCAGCTCGTGGAGGAAAGCGAGGCGCGCTATGAAGAGCTCGAACAGCGGATGCTCACGCTGCAGCGCGAAAACTTCGACCTGATCGTGAAGAACCGGGCTCTGTCCGAGGTGTCGTCGCGGGACAGCCTGACCGGTTTGTACAACCGCTGGTTCGTGATGGAGAAGATCGACAGCGAATTGAACCGCGCGCTGCGGCATGGCTCGCCGATGTCGGAGCTCATGCTCGACGTCGATCACTTCAAGCGCATCAACGACACCTGGGGACACCCCGCGGGCGATCAGGTGCTGAAGGGGATCGGTCAGCTCCTGCGTGACAGCTGTCGCGTCTATGACGTCCCGGGCCGGTATGGCGGCGAAGAGTTCTGCATCGTGCTGCCGGCAACGAAGGCCGGGAACACGAACGTGGTGGCGGAGCGGATCCGGCAGCGCCTTGCGGAGACGGAACTCGCATGCGGAGACACCTCCGTGGTGGTCACCGCCTCCATCGGGATCGCCGGGACCGATACGCCGGACGACGGCGAGGTTCTCAGTCCCGCCGGGCTGATCGAGCGCGCCGATCAGGCGTTGTACTCGGCCAAGCACAACGGGCGAAACCGCATCGAAACCTGGGGATCCGCAGTGCTGAAGAGCCCCGGCATCGCGACGAGCCACTGACATCGTGAGCCCGATCACTGTACACTGACGGGTACCGATCTACACTGGTCCGTACGAATCGGTAATCTCAACGGGGGAAAAATGCGTTCAAAAGGTCTTTTTGCGTTTCTTTTCATCTTCATCGCCGGCACCGCACTGGCCGCGTCCAAACCGTCCGTAGCGGTCAAAGAGTTCACCAATGACACGTCGGCCAGCTGGTGGTACGGCGGCGCTGGCCGCGATCTCGCGGACATGCTCACCAACGAAATGGCCGGCACGGGAAGCTTCAAGATGGTCGAGCGCGAGAAACTCGGGGCGATCCTCGACGAGCAGGACCTGGCCGAGTCCGGTCGCGTCAGAAAGAAGACTGGCGCACAGATCGGAAAGCTGACCGGGGCGAAGTACATCGTGACCGGCTCGCTGTCCTCCTTCGAGAATGACGTCAAGGGCACCGGCGGCGGTGTCAGCTTCCGCGGCATCAACCTCGGCGGCAAGAAAGAGGATGCGTACCTGGCCATCGACCTGCGCGTGATCGACACGACCACAGGCGAGGTCGAATACACCCGCACCGTCGAGGCGCGCGCCTCAGGCGGCGGACTGAACGTCGGCCTCTACCGCGGCGGCTTCGGCGGCAACCTCTCCAAATACGAGAAAACCCCGACCGGCAAGGCCATCCGCGCCGTGATCATGGAGATCAGCGAATACCTCTCCTGCGCCATGGTCGAGCAGGGCGACTGCATGGACGAGTACAAGGCCAAAGAGTCCTCGCGTCGCGAGAAGACCAAGAAGTCCATCAAACTCGATTAACGCTTACGCATTCGTTGTCGAAAGGCCGGCCGAGAGGCCGGCCTTTTTTGTGGGTCTTGGTTCAGGTTGCTGGTTGCTGGTGGGGGTCGTGAAAAGCGATGCAGTCAGCTGATTGTTGCACCGTGTTGTAAGCCGTCGATCAGGCGATGTCGGCGAAACCACTCGACAACCAGGAACCAGGAACCAGGAACCAGCAACCGCCTGCGCCGTCGCCCTTCAAACTAGACCACTACCGCCTTTCGCCTCATTACCGCTAACTTACGCTTGA
>JANMSA010001119.1:0-11760 GCA_031388865.1 Acidobacteriota bacterium
CGTTTGCTGCGTTGACACTCTTGACGATGACACCGCATCGCCTCCGTCGTGCCGCCTTGCCTACGACCTCTCCCGACCACAAATCATGGCAAGGAACTAACGAGTCACTACACTAGCGATCCACTCCCTCGTCGTCCGGGAAGTGAGGGCGCGCGCGAATCGCGGTGTGTATGCCTCGCAATCGCGTGCGTCGGGGCTTGATCGCGTGGATCTGCCAACGCGGGAACTATACTTCCCGCCTCGTATGGAGCTCGACCCGACTTCGGACGACGATTTCCTCCGCGCCTTCGGTGAGCGCATCCGCGGGGAGCGCGCGCGGAGGGGGATGAGCCGCAAGCTGCTCGCTCATCACGCGGGAATCTCTGAGCGCTACCTCACGCAGCTCGAGTCGGGGAAGGGAAACGTCTCGATCGTGCTCCTTCGACACGTGGCGGCTGCGCTGAGTCTGCCGCTCAGTCGTCTGATCGAAGACGAGCTGACTCCCGAAATGACGCTGATGCGGCAGTACCTCTCACGCCTCGCGCCCGCGCAACTGAGGGACGTGTACGCGACTCTTACCGCTGCGGACGGGAACGCGTCGCGCGGACAACGCATCGCGCTCGTCGGATTGCGCGGGGCCGGCAAAACGACTCTCGGCACCGCTGCGGCGAAGATCGCAAAGGTCCCCTTTTTCGAGCTCGATCGCGAGATCGAGCGCATTTCCGGCACCTCTCTCGGAAGCATCATCGAGCTCTACGGCCAGCAGGCATACCGGCGGTACGAGCTGCAGGCGCTCCAGCAGCTACTTGCGGAGCAACCGCGCTTCCTCGTCGCCACAGGAGGGAGTCTCGTCTCCGAAACCGCGACCTATGAGCTGCTCCTGCGAAATTGCCTCACGGTGTGGGTACGAACGACTCCCGAAGAACACATGCGGCGCGTGCTCGCACAGGGAGACCTCAGACCCGTGTCCCAGTCGGGTGCAGGCTCGCATCAGGCGATGGACGACCTGCGCCGCATTCTCGAAGAGCGGAGTGAGCTCTACGGCCGCGCGGACGCCGCCATCGACACCACCAGCAGCAGAGTCGAGGAATCGGTCCGGGAGTTGCTGCAGAATAGGAATTATAGTTCCGGGAGCTGAATTGATGGAGTGCAGATGATCACTTTCGACCGCCACCCGGACAGCTATCAGCACTGGCGCCTCACGTTCGCGGGAGCGGTGGCGACGTTGACTCTCGACGTCAACGAAGACGCCGGCATCGACGAAGGGTACAAGCTGAAGCTCAACTCTTACGACCTCGGCGTCGACATCGAGCTCCGTGACGCGCTGGACCGCATCCGTTTCGAGCACCCGGAAGTCGGCTCGGTCGTCCTTGCCAGCGGCAAGGATCGGATGTTCTGTGCCGGCGCCAACATCTACATGCTCGGCAGGGCCAGTCACGCGACGAAGGTGAACTTCTGCAAGTTCACCAATGAGACGCGCAATGGCATCGAGGACTCGAGCGAGCGATCGGGACTGAAGTTTCTCGCGGCGGTGAATGGAACCGCGGCTGGCGGAGGGTACGAGCTCGCGCTGGCATGCGACGAGATCGTCCTTGTCGATGACCGCTCGAGCACGGTCAGCTTCCCGGAGGTGCCGCTGCTGGCGGTGTTGCCGGGCACGGGCGGGCTGACGCGTTTGATCGATAAGCGCAAAGTCCGCCGCGACCTCGCGGACGTCTTCTGCACAACGGCGGAGGGTTTTGGCGGCGCCAAAGCCAAGGCCTGGGGCCTCGTCGATGATGTGGTGCCTGGGCGTGTGTTTGCCGAGAGAATCCAGGAGCGCGCGGAAGCGCTGGCGCGCAAGACGGACCGGCCCGCGGATGGGAAGGGCATCACGCTCACGCCGCTACGCCGCAACATCGACGAGAACGGTCTGCACTATGAGTACGTCGACGCGGCCATCGACGCGGAGGCCCGCACCATCACCATCACCGTCTCCGCACCCTCCGAGGGAGAGGCGGACGAGATTGACGCCATCGTGGAGCGCGGCGCCCAGTGGTGGCCTCTCGCCGTGGCGCGCGAGCTCGACGACGCAATCCTGCACCTGCGCACGAATGTGCGCGAGGCAGGGATCTGGATCCTGAAAACGCGCGGCCGCGCCGATGAGGCGCCTGGCGACGCCATCGACGCGATGCTGCGTCTCGACCGGGCGCTCGAGCAGCATGACGACCACTGGTTCGTGCGTGAGACCATCGGCTGGCTGCGCCGCACGTTCTCGCGTCTCGATGTCTCCTCGCGGAGCATCTACACCGTCATCGACAAAGACTCGTGCTTTGCCGGCACGCTCTTCGAGCTTGCACTCGCTGCGGACCGTTCGTACATGCTGCTGGCCGAGGAGGAGGGTCCGCAGGTCGTGCTCAGCGGGATGAACTTCGGACCGTACTCCATGGTGAATGGCATGACCCGCCTGGAGACGCGCTTCGGTGGCGATGTGGACGGACTGCGCGCGAACATTCAGAAGCACCTCGACGCGGAAGAGGCACTCGACTGCGGTCTGGTGACGTTCGCCCCGGACGAGCTGGATTGGGAAGACGAGTTGCGTCTGGCGATGGAAGAGCGCGCGAGCCTCTCCCCGGACGCGCTCACTGGAATGGAAGCAAGCCTGCGCTTCGGTGGTCGCGAGACGGTGGCCACCAAAATATTCGGCCGTCTCTCCGCCTGGCAGAACTGGATCTTCATCCGCCCGAACGCCGTCGGCGAGCAGGGCGCACTGAAGCTGTTCGGCAGCGGGACCAAGCCAAAGTTTTCCTGGGAGAGAGTGTGAGGAGAGGTTCTCGGTTGTCGGTTGTCAGTTGTCTGCGACTTCGCGGCTCCCGGGACACTGGTTGCCGGTGCCGTCATGGCTCTCGGCACGGCTGAATGCCGGTGCCCTGCCCCATAGACAACCGACAACTGACAACGATTCATCGAGGAACGCGCATGCCCATCGATTCGGTTGTCAGTTGTCTGCGACTTCACGACTCCCGGCACACTCGTGCCCGGAGCCCTGCGGTTCCCGCGACGGACTCGATCAGCAACACGGCTCACAGACAACCGACAACCGACAACTGACAACAGGAACGAGCAGATGCCCATCGATTACGAGAATAAGATCCCGAACAACGTCGATCTCACCACCAACAAGACCCTGCAGCGGGCGCTCGAGCATTGGCAGCCGCGGTTTCTGGACTGGTGGAACGACCTCGGTCCGGCGGTGTTTCAGAACAACGACGTCTACCTGCGCACGGCTACATCTGTCGATCAGCAGGGGTGGGCGACGTTCGGGATGGTGAAGATGCCGGAGTACCGCTGGGGCATCTTCCTGGCGGAGCAGAAGGCAAACAGGACCATCGGCTTCGGCGACAACATCGGACAGCCGGTATGGGACGTGGTCCCCGGCGAGCACCGCTCCACGCTGCGCCGTCTCATCGTCACCCAGGGCGATACGGAGCCTGCGTCGGTCGAGCAGCAGCGCGCGCTCGGAACCTCAGCGCCGTCGCTGTACGACCTGCGCAATCTCTTTCAGGTGAACGTCGAGGAAGGACGCCATCTCTGGGCGATGGTCTACCTTCTTCATGCGTACTTTGGACGCGACGGGCGGGAAGAGGCGGAAGGGCTGCTGGAGCGGCATTCCGGCGATCCCGACAAGCCGCGCATCCTCTCCACGTTCAATGAGCCGATCCTCGACTGGCTCTCCTTCTACATGTTTGCGTACTTTACGGATCGCGACGGCAAGTTCCAGCTGAAGGCGCTCGCCGAGAGCGGCTTCGATCCGCTCGCTCGCACCTGCCAGTTCATGCTCACCGAAGAGGCCCATCACATGTTCGTCGGCGATACCGGCATCGGCCGCGTCGTGCGCCGCACGGTCGAGGTCATGAACGAGCTGCGCACGGACGATCCAGTGAAGGTGCGTGCCGCGGGAGCCATCGACCTGGTCACGATCCAGAAGTACATGAACTTCTGGTTCAGCTCCGCGCTCGATCTCTTCGGCTCGGAGATCTCCTCCAACGCCGCGAGCTATTTCGCGAATGGCCTCAAAGGCCGTCCGGATGAATCGCTGCACGATGACCACCGTGCGGAAGGGGAGTACGACATCGAGGTGCCGGACGGTGGCGGAGTGAAGAACGAGACCGTCAGCATGCGCAATGCAATGAACGAGGTCATGCGCGTTGCCTACATCCGCGACTGCGCGAATGGCGTGAAGCGCTGGAACAAGATCATCGAAAAGGGCGGATTCAGGTTCGAGCTCCGGCTTCCGAGCTCGCGCTTCCGCCGGACCGTCGGGGCGTGGGCGAATGTCCCGACCGATCCAACCGGCATCCCGATTCCAGCGGACGCCTTCGCCGCCAGCATCTCCAGCTGGTTGCCGACGCCTCAAGATCAGGCGTTCGTGCAGTCCCTCATGCAGCCGGTTTACGAGACTGGGAAGGTGGCGGCATGGATCGCGCCGCCGGAGCGCGGCATCAACAACCTGCCCGTCGAGTATGAATACGTGCGCGTGGCCTGACCACGAGGGGTCCGGGTTTCACAGTTTCATGGGTCACAGTCTCACAGCCTCGTAGGGGGCGGGAGCCAACGTACCCAAGAGACGCTGAGCCCATGAACCTATGCACCTTGTCGGAGGCCCGAAGACGCGAAGACTCGTCCGGGTCGCCGCAAGCACGTTCGAACGCGCATCGTCCGGACTTCACCACCAGCCTATGCTCGGCGCTTGAAGCGGCGCACGACGTAGCCCAGCGCCCCGGCGACGACCAGCACCAGGCCGAGGATGAGCAGAATGTGAATGGCCGCCCCGGCGATCTTCATTGCCAGGGAGAGCAGCCAGAACCCGACCAGCACGACTCCGATGATGAGGATCAGTGCCCGGAAGCCGATTCCACGCGCGGTGCGATTCATGAAGCACGGATCGAGCAAGGCGCAGGCCACGGGCAGGTTGACATCCTGTTGAGACTGGGAGAGGATCGTTTCATCAGTTGAGACGTTGTCTCAACTGAAATGAAATTCTCTGCCTGGAGTCTTCGATGCGGAAGCTGTTCGGCCTGGCCCTTTTCTCTATCGTTTTCTTCGGCTCCCCTGCCAGTGCGGGGGAGGGACGCACGCTGTTCGGGACCGTCGTCGACGTGGCGGGGAACATCGTCGTCGGAGCGAAGGTCGTTCTCGTCGATGAGGTCCAGGAAACGACCACGGACGCGTATGGCCGTTTCACGTTTGCCAATGTGGGCACCGGCGCCGTGAAGATCCGCGTCACGGCCCCAGGCTGGAAGTCCGTGACCGCCGATATCGACGGTGATGCATCAGAAGTCCGGTTCGCTCTCGATGCGGGCGAGATGACGGAGGCCATCACCGTACTGGCTCCTCGTCCGCGGATCGTGTCCGCCACGCGGACAGAGACCCCTCTGCGCGACGTGCCGCAGTCGATCACCGTCATCACGCGTGCGGTGATGGAGCAGCAGACCATGCAGAACATGGCGGACGTCGTGCGCTACGTGCCGGGCATCGGCATCGCGCAGGGTGAGGGCAATCGGGACACGCCCGTGTTTCGCGGCAACAGCTCCACTTCCGACTTCTTCGTCGATGGCGTGCGCGACGACGTGCAGTACTTCCGCGACGTCTACAACGTCGAGCGGGTGGAGGCACTGAAGGGGCCGAACGCCATGATCTTCGGCCGCGGCGGGGTGGGTGGGGTGCTCAATCGAGTGACCAGGCAGGCGGAATGGACGCCGTCGCGCGAGCTCACGCTTCAGGGCGGGTCGTGGAACAACCGCCGCGTCATGGGCGACTTCGGCCACGTCGTGACCGACAACGTCTCCGCGCGCGTCACGGGCGTTTACGAAAGTTCAGACTCGTATCGCGAAGGGGCGGTGCTGCAGCGTCAGGGCATCAACCCGACGGTGGCGTTCGCGCTCGGCTCGAACACGATGCTCCGCGCGGGATACGAATATTTTCGCGATGGGCGCACCGCCGATCGCGGCATCTCGTCGTTCAGGGGACGCCCGGTCGCCACGGACGCGTCCACCTTCTTCGGGAACGCCGACCTCAGCAACTCGACGACCACGGTCAACGCTTTGTCGGCATCACTGGACCACCGCTTCAGCGATCGCAGCTCCCTGCGCAGCAGGATCAGCTACGGCGACTACGACAAGTTCTACCAGAACGTGTTTCCGGGCGCGGTGGACGCAACCGGGAGCAATGTCAGCATCTCCGCTTACAACAACGCCACTCAGCGCCGGAACGTGTTCGGACAGACGGACTGGATCGTTTCCGCGCGCACGGGGTCGCTCACGCACACGATGGTCGCAGGTGTGGAGATCGGCAGGCAGGTGACCGACAACTTCCGGGAGACCGGCTATTTCACCTCCCTGGGCGCCAATGTCTCCTCCACGCTCGTTCCGCTCAGCAGCCCCACCACGTCCCTGCCCATGACATTCCGTCAGGGCGCATCGGATGCCGACAATCACGGCGTTGCCCGGACATCAGCGGTGTACGTGCAGGATCAGGTTGTGTTGTCGCCGCACTTTCAGGCAATCGCCGGCCTGCGCTATGACCATTTCGAGATGGAGTTTCGCAATCAGCGAACGGCTGCGCACTTCTCCAGCCGCGACGGACTGGTCTCCCCTCGCCTCGGCCTGATCTTCAAACCCGCAAAGCCGGTGTCGCTGTATGCGAGCTACGGCCTCTCCTACATGCCTCGCGCCGGCGAACAGTTGTCGTCGCTCAACCTCGCCAATCAGGCGCTCGCACCGGAAGAGTTCCGCAACTACGAGCTCGGCTTGAAGTGGGACGTCGCGCCGTCGTTCGAGCTTGCAACATCGGTTTACCGTCTCGACCGGGGGAACGTTGCCGTCGCCGATCCCGTGAATCCCGCGGTCACCACTCTGGTCGACGGACAGCGCACCGAAGGCGTGGAACTGAGCATCAGCGGCACGGTTCGCGCCGGCTGGAGCATCGTCGGCGCGTACGCATATCAGGAAGGCGAGATCACCCAGTCCCTGTCGCCGACCGCGCTGGCAGGAGCGCGTCTCGCTCAATTGCCGCGACACACCGCTTCGCTCTGGAACAAGGTCGACATCAACTCCGCCTGGGGCATCGGAATGGGCATCGTCCATCGCGATGCGATTTTCACCTCCACGGACAATCTGGTGACCGTCCCGTCGTTCACGCGCGTCGACACGGCGATCTACTTCTCGTTCAGCGAGCGGCTGCGTGCGCAGGTCAACGTGGAGAATCTATTCGACACGAGCTACTACGCGTACGCACACAGCAACACCAACATCACGCCCGGCTCGCCGCGTGCCGTCCGCGTCAGCTGGACCACGCGCTTCTGAAGAAGAATTGAGAATTGAGGATTGAGGATCATGGCCCCTTCGGGTTTTGATCCTCAATCCTCGAAGCGCCATCCTCAATCCGCGCAGCGCTCGGCGCCTGCAACTCCAGCGTCTTCGGGCGCGCAAGCGCCTGCTGAAGGAATGGCGCCACGTCCGCGACGGAAAGGGGCTTGCTGAAGAGATAGCCCTGCATCAGATCGCAGGCGTAATGCCGCAGGAAGGTGTACTGCTCTTCCGTCTCCACACCCTCCGCCACAACTTGCAGGCGGAGGGTGTGCGCCAGGTTGATCACGTAGGACACGATGGCAGCGGCGGTCTCGTCTGAGGTGACTTCGCGGAGGAACTCCTTGTCGATCTTCACCGTGTCGATGGGGAAGTGCTTGAGGTAGATCAGTGAGGACTGACCGGTGCCGAAGTCGTCGACCGCCAGACCGACGCCGAACGCGCGCAGCTCCCGGAGGGTCTCCATCGTCAGCTCGAAGTTCTGCATGGCGGCGCTCTCGGTGATCTCGAGCTGCAGCAGCTCCGGAGCAATGCCGCTCTCCGCGACCGCCGCGCGCACGACAGAGGTGAAGTCGCGCTGCTGGAGCTGCACCGCCGAGATGTTCACCGCCACGCGCAGCGCCAGTCCGAGGTCATGCCACTCCCGGAGCTGGTGGCAGGCGGTGCGCAGCGCCCAGGCGCCGATCGGGATGATCATCCCGGTCTCCTCGGCCAGTCCGATGAACTCCAGCGGCGGCACGATGCCGCGCACCGGGTCCCGCCACCGCAGCAGCGCTTCCACCGAGGTGAAGCGGCGACGCACGCGGTCGTAGACCGGCTGGTAGTACAGCTCGAGCTGCTCGCGCTCGATGGCGTGATGCAGATGCTGCTCGAGTGCCAGGCGTCGCACGTAGCGCTCGTTCATGCTGGCGGTGAAGAGCTGCGCCTGATTGCGGCCGAGCTCCTTGGCGCGATACAGCGCCGCATCGGCGCACTTGAGGAGCGTCTCGGCGTCGGTGCCATCGGAGGGGAAGCAGCCGATGCCGATGCTGGCGGTGACGAAGAGATCGTGACCGTTGACGGTGAACGGTTTTGCCAGCGAGTCGAGAATCTTTCGCGCCACGCTCGCCACCCCGTCGGCGTTCACGACCTCCGGCAGGAGGACGCTGAACTCGTCGCCGCCGATGCGCGAGATCGTGTCGGACGCACGGAGCGCCGCCTGGAGCCTCTGCGCGACGTCGGTGAGCAGGAGATCGCCAATGGAGTGACCGAGGCTGTCGTTGACGAGCTTGAACCCGTCGATGTCGAGGACCATCACCGCAACGCCGACGCGGTTACGGGTCGCATGCGCGAGACTGTTCACCAGACGGTCGCGAAACAGCAGCCGGTTCGGCAGTCCGGTCAGGGAGTCGTAGTACGCCCGATACTCGAGCTGCTTCTCCGTCACTTTGCGCTGCGAGATGTCCCGGTAATTGAGAACCAGGGCGGCCACGCTGGCGTCGTGCAGGAGATTCTGACTGAACCCCTCCAGCCACACCCACGTCCCATCCTTGCAGCGGAAGCGGAGCTCCCCGTGAGCCTCGTGGTTCGGAGACAGAATCGCCTCCTCGAACACGGTTCGGGCGCTCTCGAGCTCGCGCGGATGAATGAAATCGAACAGCGAGCGTCCGACGAGCTCGCGCTCCTCGTACCCGATGATGTGTTCCGTCGACGAGCCGGCAAACGAGAAGCGGAGGTCGCCGTCCAGCAAAACGACGCCGCTCCAGCTTTTCTCGACGATCGTCCGGAAGCGTTTCTCGCGCTCCTCCAGTTGCCGCTGTGCGCGGTGGCGCTCCGAGATGTCGCGGATGAAGGCGGTGCAGGTGGCTTCGCTGCCGCTTCCGACCGGGGCCAGGGTGACCTCGATCGGAAACGTCTCCCCGCTGGCATGGCAGGCGATCGTCTCGATCAGCCGCCCATGAGGGATCGTTGCAAGGGGCAGGTCCCGAAAAATGAATGATGGGAAGGGCGTTCCCACGACCCTCCGGGCAGCGATTCCGAAAACGTTCTCGGCCTGACGGTTCCACTCCACCACGAGCAGGGAGTCGTCGACCGTGATCACGGCATCGAGCGTCGTGGCAACGAGCTGACGCAAACGCACCTCGGACTTCCGCAACGCGTGTTCGGTGCGCCCGCGAGTGATGGCCGCTCCGACGATGTTCGCTGTGGACAGAAGGAACGCAAGCTCGTAATCGGCGAAGATGCGCTCGTCATTCGAATACGCCAGCAGCACGCCGAATGGGCCGTACTGGGTGCGGATCACCACGCCTGCTCCGCTGCGAATGCCGTGCGCGTCGCGGAGATGCGTGGCCTTGAAGCGCGTCTCCTCCTGAAGGCTGGCAAACGTGAACGGCGCATCCGCCATGAGGATGACCATGCCCAGCGACTCGTCCTCGTCTGCATCGTGCGTACAGCCGGGGAAAGAATGATTGCCGCCCAGTGCGGCGCGGACGACCATATGGCCCCCGCTGGTCACCTCGAGAGCGCGGCAGTGAGAGACCTGCAGCGTCAGCTCGACGAGCGCACAGGCCTGACCGAGGAGGAGAATAGGGTCGACTCCTGTGAGAGCAGCCTGTCCCAACTCGGCGACGGCCGTCTCCTGCCGGTCGCGCGCGGAGAGCTCGTTGCGCAATCGGGCAAGCTCCGCGTTCCGCGCCTGATCGCGCGACTCGCCACTGCGAACGAACTGGAACGGCTGGAGGTCCGTCATGTCGATGCGCCGGCTGCTGGTTGCCAGTTGTCTGTGGTTCGCGCCTCGAGCCTCAGGTTTCGTGCGTCCGGTCCAGGGAGGACCGCAGACAACTGACAACACAACTGACGACCAGGTTCAGGGCCATGCTTGTCACGTGACTATGGAATTGTGCACAGTCTACGTTGAGATTGCGATGCATGACGAGATCCTTTCCGGGACCTGGCGCGGCGATGCGCGGTCAGTCCGGATACGATCCGCGCATTACGAACGGGTGGGAGTGCTGTCCGCGAAGGAGCGCGGCGCGAACGTTTACCGGCTTTTTCCGCCCGAGTCTGTCGATCGGGTGCGGCTCGTCCGACGGGCGCTCGCGATCGGCTTCTCGCTCGTGGAGGCGGAGCGGATTCGTCGTCAGCGTGACGGAGGCTCGGCGCCGGGCCCCACTGTCCGGGCGCTGGCAGGGGCGGTGGGAATTGCACCGTAATCGCGTGATGTGATCCCGGTCACGCTCGCGTCGTGCTCATCGTGTGAGGATCCTTTCACAAACAGCAGCAAACAAAAAAGGGGGCGTACCAGACGCCCCCTTTTTCTTTTGCCGGAGGATTCAGATGAAGCAGATGCGGTTGATGGCGATGATGGCGGCGGTGATGTTTCTCGGTGCGTGCAGCGGGCGCCATGAGTCGATCACCGGCTCCTACGGCGAGGGGATGTTGTCCGGACAGGTGGTGGTGACGGGAGCGAACAGCAGCCCCGCCGGCGTCGAAGTCTCCGTGCGCGGAACGGGCATGACGACCAGCCTTGCGGCGGATGGGGCTTTCGCATTCGCGGGCGTGCCGGCCGATGCAGAGCTCATCTTCCGGCGCGGCTCTGACGGCATCGATGCCTCTCTGCGGGTCGACCCGTCTCCGGGGCTGATCATCGAAGTGTCCGGCACGACAGCGCAAAAGTCTTCGCGTCGTCGGAGCGCCAGTCGTGGCAGCGGCGAGGCCTATCAGTTTGAAGGCACCATCCGCAGCGCGACTGCGGCCAGCCTGGTCGTCTTCACCTCGAAGAAAGAAGAGGTGACGATCGCTCTCACTCCGGGCACCGTGATTCGCAAGGGCCATCAGACGCTGACTTTCGCGGCCTTGATCGTGGGAGCGCGGGTCCACGTGAAAGCGCTCAAGGCGGGCGAGGCCTACTCAGCACTCGAGGTCAAGCTTCAGGAAGGTCAGGGTAACGACGGTAAAGACGACGAGGGTCCGCGACTCGTTCGCGAGTACGAGGGAACGGTGCGCAGCGCAGCCGCGGCGCAGCTGGTCGTGTTCACTTCCCATCGCGAGGAAGTCACGTTCGCGCTGACCGCCGCGACGGACATCCGCAAGGGCCACACCCCGGTGGCCGCGGCAGACATCCAGGCTGGCTGGCGGGTACACGTCAAGGCGGTAGAGAACGCCGACGGGTCGAAGACCGCCATGCGGGTGACCATTCAGAACCAGGGCGGCGACTCGAGCGACAACGACGACGATGCCGACAAAAATGAGGCAGAAGTCGAAGGCCCGGTCGCATCCGTCGGTGCGGCCAGTCTGGTGGTGACCACGGCGGCTGGACCGGTCACTGTGCAGACAACGCCGTCGACGCAGATTCGGCGCAGCGGCAAAAAGATCACCCTTGTCGACGTGAAAGTGGGCAACACCGTGGAAGTTGAAGGGCGGCGTGTGAACGCAACGACCGTCCAGGCGAAGAAGA
>JANMSA010001125.1:0-3895 GCA_031388865.1 Acidobacteriota bacterium
GTCGAGGGACCTGGGGGTGTGGGGGCGCCATTCACGTGCCTCGCAGCCCCGCCCGCCCAGGTCCCTCGACTCACGCTCGGGATGACAGAAAGATCAGGCACGTCATCAACTCGAGCACGGCCATCGGCCCGTCCCTCCCTCGGGATGACGCCACCCACCCGGTCCACCATCAACGCGTGCAGCGCCCCCAGGCCCTCGTTCGTCTCGAGCAGGCGCCCCAGGAGGGGCAGCATCGCCGGAGACTGGTCCGCCGCGAGGCGCAAGGCGAGCCGCGCCACGTTCGCGTGGACGTGGAAAGGCTCGTTCGATTGAATGAGCCAATCGGCGATTGCGGTGCGCGCCGGCTTCGACGCGACATCCCCTTCGGTTCCAGCGAGGAAGAAGCCGACCAGCGCGTCCGCGCCGACGTCCTTCGCCGCGCCTGCAAGCCAGCGCGCGTTCGGCGCCGCGCGAAAGATCACCGCTCCCAGCTCGCTCTGTTGAAGCCTGCTCCCCCAATCCTGGACGGCGAGCGCACCGGGCCGGCCCTGCGCGATGGCCGCCGGCACATTTGGCCAGATGAGCTGCAGCACTTCCTCCCCGTCGATCCACGCTGCGTTCTGGTTCCGCCTCGTCGTGGCCGCCAGCTTGCGCATGTCGTCGACGACCTGATGCTCGGGCGTGCGCAGGTCATGACGGCGCAGGCGGATGAGCGCCTCGCGCCAGTCCAGCCACGCGTCGAGCTCGTGCGCCTTGCGCACGCTCAACGGATGCCGCGCCGTTCGCTCCTGCAGATCGCGCCACGCATCCTCGGACTCGACGTTCATCCTGACGAGCTCCGTCGCGAAGCTGGCTGCGACCGGAAGCGGCGTCGGGGACTCCGACACTGCATTCGCGAGCGCGAACGACACGCCGGCGATGTTCATCGAGTCATGCTGTGTCCACGAGAGCTCTTCGCGATCGCGCCAGGGCAGCATCGACCACGCGAGCACGGTCACCCATTCGTGCGCCGGGTCCTGCGGCAGCACGACGCGCGCCTTCTCCGCCAGCGCGGACATCACCCGCTCCACCAGCGACGCATGACCGCCGAGGTTCGCGAGGCGTTTCTCGAGTCGCGAGGCGATCCCCGCAGCGGCGCCATCCTCCGTGTTCCACTCCAGCGGCGTTAGCGCAGCACCCTCGCCGTCGACGGCAATGTCGCGGCGCAACAGATCGCGCGCGTTGAGGAGGAGCCACGGCAGGCCATAAAGCTGCCGGTAGACCTCGTCATCGAGGAAGAGCGTGTGCACGATCAGGCGGCGTTGCGTGTGGTTGCGCCGCAGCTCCGAGCCGCGCGAGAAACGCCGCACGAACGCGCGCCGTCCGCCCGCGACCCGGAAGAAGCTGTACAAGACCCGATCCTCGGTTCTCGGATCGTGCAGGTAGTCGCTGATGCCGAAGTTTCCCGCAACGAACGCGCGTTCCGCCTGAGTGACGCCGGGCGAGATCCCCACCACCGCGTAACCGCCGCGGCCGGGGATGTCGTCGGTATCCATGACCAGCGCGTGCTCGATGCGGTGGATCGTCATCGTCCGGTGCTCACCATCCAGCGCAGGATGATCTCGCTCTGTACGTCCTGGGGTCTCGTCGACTGGACCGCATACTCGCGCCGGAGTTGATTCAGGCCGGCGGCAGCGAGCTTCCCGTCGACCTTCTCGCCCGGATTGAGCTCGGCGGCGATCGCATCCACGAGGAGCGCGCGCAACTGCTCGCGCCCTTCCGGCTTCAGGTCCTTCCTGGCCGCCACCCGCGCGGCGAAGGGATCGAGCGCGGGAGCACGCAATGACGAGATCGCATCAGCGGCCACGCCGGCGTCGGAGGTGAGGAAATCGCGAAGTGCATCCGCCCATTTGCCGGTGACCGCCGCGTCAGCAACAGCGTTCGCCACACGACTCTTCTGTGCCGGCAGCGAGTCGGGCTCGTTGTAGACCGCGGCAGGAACCTCGATCCGTTCCGGCTCGCTCACGTCGCGCGAAGCCCTCACGACGGGTTTGCGGAGCGACAGGAAGAGCGCAAAGCCGGAAAGGAGCAACGAAAGAACCGCGACCGCCGGAATCCAGAGCGTCGCAATCGAAGGCGCCTGCGACGGCCGTCGCGTTTCCGGCGCCGCCGCCCGCTTGTCGATGTAGTCGCGGACCGACAGAGTCATCGCGTCATATTGCCGCTTCATCTCCGCGACCGTCTCCGGGTCGAGCGAGTCCGAGTCGTCGCGTGAAGCTCGCGGTTTCTTCGTCTGCATCTCAGTCTCCTGCGCTCCGCGCCCTGCGCCTTGCGCCCTGATCGGAGCGGCGACCGTCGCGCGTTTCACTACCTCGTCCAGCTTTACGACCGTCGCAACGTTCAGGTTGCGCAGGATCGCGTCGAAATCCTTCGGCGCATCATGCAGCAGGCTCACGTAGCGTTTCGCGCAATCGACGAGCGCTGCCGGCGCGACATGCGCCGGCACTTTGCCCTGCGGAGAAAAGATCGCATCCACCGGACAACCATCGTCCGCGCCCGCGGCCCAGGAGCTCGCGCGCTGCAAGGCGAAAGGGATCGCGCTCCAGCCCAGCGCCAGTTGATCGACGCCGGCGGCCGGCACTGCGAACTTCGTCCGCTCCTTCATTCCCACTCCCGCGAGACAGGCAGCGAGCACGTCTTCGAGAACCGCGCGCGGGATCGCCTGAAGCACAGAGATCGCCATGGGCCGCACGACGACGCCACCCTCGGCGCCGACGAAGTTGAGGTAGGCGCCGAGTCGCTCCTCCTCGGGCGTCGCGCAGATCTCCTGGATCGGGAAGCTGTTCGCCACCTCGAGGAGGGCCGGCGCGGCGAACGACGGCTCGGCCACCCGCACCAGACGCGCGTGATTCAGAAACCCCCGCCGCCCCTCCGCGTCAGGAATGAGGTCGGGGTACGAGGCCACGACGCACGCGTACGATCCGCCGTCGGACGCCGCCAGTCTGCGCGTGACCCACGCGGTCTCATTCCCCGCCGGCTGCGCCTTCTTCAGCAGATCGTCGAGTCCAGCCAGCACGTCCGCGGAAACGGAGCCGGACACGTCGCGCTCGTCGAGTGCGAGCGCTCGCGCTCCGGTCGTCTCAAACTGCCCGCCCGCGGCCGCGTTCGTGTAGAGACGGTGCAGCAGCTCGGACTCGCCCATGGCTCACGTGCGCACGACGACGTTGCCGAGGAGCGCGAGAAGCGGCTCCAACACGCGCGCAGGTCGCAGGTCTTCGATACGGAGCGGATCGCTCGGCGCCGCGCCGAACGCGGAGATCGCGAAGTAGCGCACTGGAGTGAACGTCTCTTCCAGAGCGCGCACGAGCGCCGGCCGCCCCGCCTTCAGGAGCAGTTCGCGCACCGTGCGTCCGATGGTCCCGGCGTCCGCACCGCTGTCTTCGCGGAAGGCCGCCCACTCCGGCCGGTCCCACAGCATGTCGGCCTTCGTGATCACCGCCGCCGCCGGAACGCGATCGCCACGCGCGCGGATGCGTCGCACGACCGTGTCGACGATCGCGAGCTCGTGCACCTGCGCGCTTCGCGAAGCAGGCGACGCGACGCCGCGGCGCTCCTCCGCATCCAGCGCCTCGGCCACCTGCTCGCCGTCGATCGCGAACATCACGCTGCCGACCAGCTCCAGATAGCGATAGAAGCGCTCGTAGGAGTTGCGCGAGAGTCCGGCGAGCTCATTCCAGACCTCGCCTGCAGCATCGTGAAAGGCGATCACCGTCGTGGAGCGCTCGCCCGTCGCAAGCTCCCATGCGTAGTTCCGCACGTCTGCATCCGTCGGGGGCGTCGCGCTTGGACGCACGCGCCAGCTCGAGCGTGCGCATGTCGACCTGGGTCAGGCCGGCCGAATTCTGCTGCGCACAGTGCCTGAGACCGATGCTCTCGA
>JANMSA010001137.1:0-2022 GCA_031388865.1 Acidobacteriota bacterium
CAGCGATCCAGGCGTCGATCTTCTCTTCGAGCACGTCGAGTGGGAGCGCACCGTCCCCGAGCACTTCCCGGTGGAAGGCCTTCAGGTTGAAGCGCGGTCCGAGGGCTTGCTCGGCGCGGCGGCGGAGCTCGGTGATCTTCAGCTGGCTGACTTTGTACGCGAGCGCCTGGCCGGGAATGGCCATGAAGCGCTCCACTTCCGACGTCACGGTCACGTTTGACTGCGAGGAGTTGGCGAGCGCGTATTCGATCGCCTGCTCGCGCGTCCATCCTTTGGAGTGGATGCCGGTATCGAGCACCAGCCGGATGGCACGCCAGAGCTCTCCCGCCAGTGCGCCGTAGTATTGATAGGGATCGGTGTAGACACCGAGCTCCTTTCCCAGCGACTCCGCGTACAGTCCCCACCCTTCCGAGTAGGCGGTGAACCCGCCGAAGCGGCGGAAGCGCGGCAGCGATTCCAGCTCGCGCTGCACGGAAATCTGGAAGTGATGTCCCGGCGAGCCTTCGTGCAGCAGGAGCGACTCCATGGCCCAGGTGTGGCGGGAGGGAAGGTCGTACGTGTTGAGGTAGAAGATGCCCGGGCGTGTTCCGTCCGGCGAGGCCGCCTGATACGAGCCGCCCGCGGCCGAGCGCTCGCGGAATGGCTCGATGGGACGGATCTCGTAATCCGCTTTCGGCTGCACATCGAAAAGGCGCGGGGTCGTCGCGTCGATGCGCGTCTTCGCCTCGCGGTACGCCGCCAGGATCTCGTCCTTCGACTTGAAGTGGAAGCGCGGGTCGTTCCCGACGTAGCCGAAGAACGCCGGCAGATCGCCCTTGAAGCCGGTCTGGTCCTTCACCTTCTCCATCTCGCCATGAATGCGGCGGACTTCCTCCATCCCGATCCGGTGCAGCTCGTCTGCGCTGAGACTGGTCGTGGTGGAGGTGCGGATCAGGTACTCGTACCACTCCTGCCCGCGGGCAAGGTCGGACAGCCCTGAGCTCGATCGCGTTTTCGGCAGATACTCATCGCGCACGAATGCGTGCAGGCGCCGGTACGCCGGGACGATCCCATCGCGGATGGCCGACTCGTACGATGTCGTGAGCCGCTGCCGGTCAGCGGCCGGGAACTCCGCCGGCATCTTCTCCACCGGTCCGTAGAACAGACTCTTCTTCGGGTCGGCCACCACGTGCGCCTCGATCTGCGGCAGCACCTTTTCCATCAGCGATCGGGGCGCCACGAATCCTGTTCGAGCGCCCTCGCGCATGTTGGTGATGGCGTCATTGACGGCAAGATCAAAGTCGCGGATGCGGCCCAGAAAATCGTCGTAGTCCTTCACGGTCTTGAACGGATGGAGGCCGGTGCCGGAGCCCATCTGCGCGAACTGTCCGGTGAAGTTGCGAAACTGATCCAGAGGGATGAGATGCGAAGGGTAGTGATGACCCTCGATCGAATTCGCCAGGTTGCGTTGGGCGATGCGGTAGGAGAGCGCGCGAGACGGATCGAGCTTCGCCGGATCGATCGCGCGGAGCACGCCGGTGTACTTCTGCGCCAGCGCCAGCGAGGCCGCGCGCTGCGTGGGTGAGAACCCGGCCGAGTAGCGATCGTTGTAGCGGCTCTCTCCGATCGACGATGCGAGGACGGGATTCAGCGCCAGCAGCTCGTCATAGAACGCCTCCGCCACCCTGTCAAACTCAGCGTTCGCGCCCTGTGCCACGGCAACAGTGCCGGGCGGGAGGAAAGGAGGCGTGCGCGTATTCGTGGCACATGCGGCGAGGAGAAGCATCGAGACGATGATCGGAGTGCGCATGGCAGTCGATTGTAGTCGTCGTCGGGGACGGGAAACATCACCACAGAGACACAGAGGACACAGAGATACACAGAGTGCTTCTCTCTGTGAACCTCTGCGAGCTCTGTGCTACTAACCTCCAAAGTCTTCGCGCGACGCGGCGATTTCAATACGTCTTCATTCGCTGCTCGTGAGATCACCCCACAAGCATGTCATCCCGAGCGTGAGTCGGGGGGGCCGGGGGGTTTGGGGGG
>JANMSA010001144.1:0-4674 GCA_031388865.1 Acidobacteriota bacterium
GCGAAGCCCCGCCCAGTGGAACGGACGGATCACAGCCCGCCGCCGCGGCCACGACCACCAGTACGCAAGGGAATCAACCATGACCATGACCACGCGCGATGACGCAGCGCTCATCGAGCCTTCCGCCCCCGCGCGGCGCAACTACCTCAACGACGAGTACGGAGTGATGTCGTGGCTCCTCACCAGAGATCACAAGCGCATCGCTGTCCTCTACCTCTTCTCCGTGACGGCGTTCTTCATCGTCGGCGGGATCTTCGCCTTCCTCATGCGCCTCGAGCTGCTCACGCCCGAGGGGGACATGTTCACGTCGGATACGTACAACAAGCTCTTCACGCTGCACGGCATCGTGATGATCTTCTTCTTTCTGATCCCGGCCATTCCGGCCGTGTTCGGCAACTTCATCCTCCCGATCATGCTCGGGGCGAAAGACCTGGCCTTTCCGCGATTGAATCTGCTCAGCTGGTACATCTACATGGTGGGGGGCATCTTCGGCGTCATCGTCATCATTACAGGCGGCGTCGATACCGGCTGGACCTTCTATACGCCTTTCTCTACCCAGTACTCGAATACGAAAGTCTTTGCCACCACCCTCGGTGCATTCATTACAGGGTTCAGCTCCATCCTCACGGGCCTCAATTTTCTGGTGACCATCCATCGGATGCGCGCGCCGGGGCTGACCTGGTTCCGACTGCCGCTGTTCGTCTGGTCCATGTATGCGACCAGTGTCGTGATCATGCTCGCCACTCCCGTACTGGCGATCACGCTCGTGTTGCTGATGATCGAGAGGGTGCTGCAGGTGGGCATCTTTGATCCCGCATTAGGCGGAGATCCGGTCCTTTACCAGCACATGTTCTGGTTCTACTCCCATCCGGCCGTGTACATCATGATTCTGCCGGGCATGGCCATCATTTCCGAGTGCGTGGCAGCATTCACGCGCAAGAAGATCTTCGGCTACAAGTTCGTGGCGTTCTCCTCGCTGGCCATTGCGTTCCTGGGCTTCCTGGTGTGGGCGCATCACATGTTCGTGGCCGGCATCTCCATCTACTCGGCGATGATCTTCTCCTTCATCACCATGCTCGTCGCCGTCCCCTCGGCCATCAAGGTCTTCAACTGGACCGCGACCCTGTACAAAGCGTCGGTTTCCTGGCAGACACCGATGCTCTACGTGCTCGGTTTCATCGGACTCTTCACCATCGGCGGCGTAACCGGCCTGTTTCTCGGCGCGCTGGGTGTGGATGTACACGTACACGACAGCTACTTCGTCGTCGCGCATTTCCACTACATCATGGTCGGCGGAACGATCATGGCGTATATGGCGGGGATTCATTACTGGTGGCCGAAGATCACCGGTCGCATGTATCCCGAATGGTGGGCGCGGCTGTCGGCATTGCTCGTGTTCGTCGGCTTCAACCTGACCTTCTTCCCGCAGTTCCTGGTCGGCTACGTCGGGATGCCCCGCCGCTATCACGCGTATGCGCCGGAGTTTCAGGTGCTGAACGTCCTCTCCACGGCTGGCGCGACGATCCTGGCCTTTGGATATCTGCTGCCGATGATCTACCTGGTCTGGTCGCTCAAGTTCGGGCGGAAGGCCGGGTCGAATCCGTGGGGTGCGGTCGGTCTCGAATGGGCCACGACGTCTCCTCCGCCGAAAGAGAACTTCCATGAGACGCCGGTCGTCACCTGGGATGCGTATGACTATCCGGCCTTTCTGAAGGCGATGCGGGAGTCGCAGAATGTCTGACGCCACCCTGCATCACGGCGCGGAGCATGCGGCTGCGCCGCACGAGCATCAGCAGCACCATCCCTTTCTGCAGCATCACTTCGAGGACATGGGCCAGCAGCACGAGGCCTCCACCCTCGGCATGTGGTTCTTTGTCGCGCAGGAGATCCTCTTCTTCGGGGCTTTGTTCTGCTGCTACTTCATCTATCGCGACATGTATCCGGATGCGTGGAAGGCGGGCTCGCATCATCAGAACTGGCAGATCGGTGCGGCGAATACGATCGTGCTGATCGGCAGCTCGCTCACCATGGCCCTGGCGGTGTGGGGCGCCCAGGCCGCGAAGCGGAAGTTCACCACGCTCATGCTCCTCCTGACCCTCGTCCTCGGCGGCATCTTCGTCGGCGTGAAAGGATTCGAGTACGCGGAGCACATCCATGAGGGCCTCTTCCCCGGGACGCTCTTCACGCACGTGGAGCAGGCGCGGCCCGAGCTCACGCGCGGCGTGGAGCTGTTCATGACGTTCTACTTCACCATGACCGGGCTGCACGCGCTGCACATGGTCATTGGTGCGGGCCTGCTCTTGTACTTCATCCGGCGCTCGTGGCGGGGCGACTTCGGACCGGAGTATTACAGTCCCATCGAGATCATGGGTCTGTACTGGCACTTCGTCGACATCGTCTGGATTTTCCTTTTCCCGCTTCTGTATCTCGTCTGAGGAACGCCATGGCCCAAACAACTTCGCATCAGGCCGATCACGAGACTTACACCGGACACGCGGCCCCTCACCATCAGGCGCCGCTGGCGATGTACTTTGTCGTTTTCGGCGTGCTCATGGTGCTGACCGTGCTCACGGTCTGGGTCTCGCGCATCGACCTCGGCGCCATGAACACCATCGTGGCCATGGCCATCGCCGTCGTGAAGGCGCTGGTGGTCATCCTCTGGTTCATGCACGTGATTCATTCGCCGCGCATGACCTGGATCGTCGTGATCTCCGCGTTCGTCTGGCTGGCAGTCATGTTCGCGCTCTTCTTCAGCGACTACCTCACGCGAGGCTGGAACATCTACTGATCGCGTTGCAGACCCGGCACGCCGGCGGCCCTCCGGCCGGTTCGCCGGTGGCTCGCCGATGCATCAGCAGTTTGAAAGCGGTCCGTTGACGGCAGACCCTCCCCCCCGGGATCGACGCGGCCGCGTTGCGGATTGTCGTCGGCTGCACTTTCCTGATCTTCATCCCGTGGTGGTCGACTCGCCGACACGGCTCCATCCATCCACTCCCCGTAGAAGTTGACTCGGCGAGCGAGACCGAGGGAACCTCGGCGAGATGGAAGCGCCGCGACTTCTCGACCGGATCCGCATGGCCATTCGCGCGAGGCACTACTCGATCAGGACGGAGGAAGCCTATGTAATGTGGGCGCGGCGTTCCATTCTTTTTCACGGAAAGAAGCATCCCAGTGCGATGGGTGCGGAGGAAATCAACGCCTTTCTCACGCATCTGCCGGTGGAGAGGAACGTCTCCGCATCCACGCGAGGGGCAGGCGCTGAGCGCGCTCCTGTTTCTCTACAAGGAGGTGCTGAGCGAGGAGGTGGCGTGGATCGAAGACCTCGTGCGGGCGGCCAAGCCGAAGAGGCTGCCGGTGGTCTTCACGCGCCGCGAAATTGCGGCGATCCTCGGCTCGATGAGTGGGACGCCGAGGCTGATTGCGGAGTTGCTGTACGGGACGGGGCTACGAGTCATCGAAGGGGTACGGCTACGGGTCAAAGATGTGGACTTCGAAAAGAACGAGATCCTGATCCGGGATCGGAAAGGGGAGAAAGGACCGAAGAACCATGCTCCCGCGGGTGATGGCCGTCAGGCTGGCCGCTCATGTGGCAGTAGCCAGGGCGTTGCACGATGACGATCTGGCCGCGGGACTGGGGCACGTCTCTATGCCGGACGCTCTGGCGCGGAAGTACCCGCACGCCTCGCGAGCCTGGGCGTGGCAGTACGTGTTTCCCGCAGGGCGGATCAGCGTGGACCCGCGGTCCGGTGAGCGAAGACGGCACCACTTCGAGGAACGTCAGGTGCAGCGGTGCTTCGGAGAGGCGCTGCGTTCGGCGAAGATCGAAAAAGCTGCGGGCGTTCACGCCCTCCGCCATAGCTTCGCGACGCACCTGCTGGAGGACGGCTACGACATCCGTACGATCCAGGAATTGCTCGGTCATTCCGACGTGAAGACGACCATGATCTACACCCACGTCCTCAACCAGCAGGGTGGCCGCGGCGTCCGCAGCCCCATGGACGCAATCACGATACCGGACTCCGACGGTCACGTATCCGCAGTCCCCGCATCCGTCCGAAGCAGCCCAAGTACCGACGAACGAGAGTCTTACAGGGAGAGCGAGTTGGAAGCTCGGAGGGGATACGGAGACGACGCGAAGATTACGCGTGCGGATGGACGTCGTCTAAAGTAACGTATCAGTGAGTTGGGCGTCACGGAACGTCGTTCGTGTTTGCGCTGAGAAGCCTACGAAGTATCATCTGCGGCGGAGCGGTGACCACGGGTCCGAGTACCGGCTTCGAGATCTTTGTGCTGGGGCGTCAGGACTGCTCTTTGAGCGGAATCCCGTTTTCGGGAGCGCCAATCTCTTTTGTGGCATCGCTCCACTTCTGTTTCTCCCTCGCGACGCCCAACTCAACACTGCACCGGACGCCGACCGCTGCGCCGTGGCTCCCAGAGCTATACTCCTCGCGTGCGGTCGGCGCCGGTGAGTGTCAGGCCGTTAGCTGCTCGGAGCGCGATAGAATACGCAGGGTGCCGAAAACCTTCGAAGTTCACGTCCCTGATGAGCTCGCGTCTCGCATTGAGCAGGCGGCGACCGCGCGCGGCGTCTCCGTCGAAGAGCTCGTCCAAATCAGCGTGGAGGAGATGATCGAGAGGGACGCGCAGTTCGAATCCGCGGCGGCTCGTGTTCTG
>JANMSA010001153.1:0-2467 GCA_031388865.1 Acidobacteriota bacterium
CCTTCTTCGAAGTAGCCGAGCTTTCAGCGCAGGAGCGTGAGCGGTGCTCACGCTCCTGCTTTGTCATCCCGAGCGTGAGTCGAGGGGCCTGGTGGGCGGGCGGCGCGCGGCTCGCCCCTCATGCAGCGCACCCCCAACCACCCAGGTCCCTCGACTCACGCTCGGGATGACAGCAGATCCACACCATGTCCGCCGAAGCACTCCAGACCAAAGCACGCAAGTTCCCCTGCTCCGGTTGCGGCGCCGACCTGCGCTGGGAACCGGGCGTGACCGCCTTGAGATGTCCCTGGTGCGGGACGGTCAAGGAGATCGCCGCCCCTTCCGGGCGCGTCGACGAGAAGTCCGTCGATGCCGCACTGCGCGCCCCGCGTGACCTCGGCTGGGGGGCCGAGCGCAAGCTGGTGATCTGCAAGCGCTGCGCGGCCCACACCACACTCGATCCGCACGTTTCCGCCAGCTCCTGTCCTTTCTGCGGAACGAGCGCGGTGGTCGAGGCGCCCCCCGACCTCACGGTCATTCGTCCGGAGGGACTGCTCCCCTTTCGCATCACGCGCGAGTCGGCGCTGCAGTCGTTCCGTTCGTGGCTGAAGAGTCTCTGGCTGCGTCCGAACGACCTCAAGTCGAAGTCGCGCATGACCGGGATCCAAGGCGCATACATCCCGTTCTGGACCTTCGACGCGGCCACGAACTCGCGCTGGGAGGCGGAAGCCGGCTATCACTACTACGTTCAAGTGCCGGTGCGGCAAAACGGCCGCACCGAGATGCGCAGCGAGCAGCGCACGCGCTGGGAGCACGCCTCGGGCGAGCTGGAGCTCTTCTTCGACGACGTTCCAGTGCCTGCGTCCCGTGGCATCGACAGCGCTCTCGCGAAGAATATCGAGCCCTACCCCACGGCGGATCTCACCCCCTACGACCCGTCGTATCTGTCGGGATTTCTGGCGGAGGAGAATGCGATCGATCTGCCGGAGGCGCTGGAGATCGCGAAAGAACGCATGCGTGGGGAGATCCGCTCCACATGCGCGGGCCGCGTGCCTGGTGACACCCATCGCAATCTCGAAGTCGAGACCGGGTTCTCAGCGCTCGCATACAAGAACGCGTTGCTGCCGATCTGGATCGCAGCGTACGACTATCACGGGAAACCCTATCGCTACCTGGTCAACGGCGTCACGGGAAAATGCACAGGCACAGCGCCCTGGTCCGCGGTGAAGATTTTTTTTCTGGTGCTCACCCTGCTCACGATTGCCGTCATCGTTCTATGGGCGATGGAAAACGCCTGAGCCTCTCTGCGATCCAGACCGCCACCGCCGATGGCGGTCTGACCCCATCGGCCGTCCAGTCTCAGAGCGCGAGCCGTCGCAACACTGCCTCACCCGCGTCTCTCGTACCCAGCGTGCCACCCAGATCGCGCGCAGTCTCCCCCGCCAGGATCGCATCGGTGACCGCCTGCTCGATGATGCGCGACTCCTCTTCGTGCCCCAGATACTCGAGCATCATCGCGGCAGTCAGGATCGCTCCGAGGGGATTGGCCACGTCTTTCCCCGCGTACTTTGGCGCGCTTCCGTGGATCGGCTCGAACAGCGATACCCGTCCCGGATGAATGTTTCCCGACGCCGCAACGCCCAGTCCGCCCTGAAGTGCGGCGCCGAGGTCGGTAATGATGTCGCCGAACATGTTGTTCGTCACGATCACTGCGAACATCTCAGGAGCTCGGACCATCTGCATCGTGAGCGCGTCCACGAACATGTGGAAATGCTCGATCTCCGGATACTCCCTGGCTACCTCTTCGAACGTGCGCATCCAGAGGTCGCCACCGAAACGCATGACGTTGTTCTTGTCGGCCATGCACACCGACTTCCTGCCGGTGTTCTTTGCAAACTCGAAGGCATACCGGATGATGCGCTCCACACCCTTGCGGGTGGACACATCCTCCTGCACGGCAACTTCGTCCGCCGTGCCCTTCTTGAATGTCCCGCCCATCCCCACGTACGCGCCCTCGGTGTTCTCCCGGAAGATCACGAAGTCGATGTCCGCCGCACGCTTGTTCTTGAGCGGCGTGAGCCGCTCGTCGAGAAGCTTTACAGGGCGGTAGTTGACGTAGAGGTCGAGCTGGAAGCGCATGCCCAGCAGAATGTCGGCGGCGTGTTTCATGTCGGGAACCCGAGGATCGCCAAAAGCGCCGAGGTAGACGGCGGCGTAGTGATCACGGATGTCTTCCATCGCGCCGGGAGGCATGGAGATGCCGGTGGTGAGGTACTCGTCGGCGTTCCATCCGAAGTGGACGAACTCCAGGCCGAGCCCGCGAGCGTCGTTGACGCGCTCCAGCACGCGCATCCCCTCTCGGATCACTTCGGGACCGATCCCATCTCCCGGGATCACTGCGATCTTCTTCCCCATTGGGCCTCCGGTACTGCAAAGGGGCGGGATTATATGCAATGCCTGCCTGGTCAAGACTCGCGCCGTCGGCGCG
>JANMSA010000083.1:0-5943 GCA_031388865.1 Acidobacteriota bacterium
GACCGAGCCGACAACCTCGACGGCTGAAAGACGGCGAACCGCTGCTCCACGTTCCGCCATCCGCCGAGCACCGATGGCGAGCGACACGCTCAGCGTCGGCAGGAGGCCTTCAGGCACGAGGGCGACGATGACGCCCGTGCCGAAGGTGAGGGCTGCAACAAACGTAGTTTCCGTGAAAACACCGACAAGCCCGAGCGTAGCGGCGCCGGAAAGCACGGCGATAACCGCGGTCAGGCGCGAAAGGGAAGCCACCTGCCGTTCGAGAATGGACGATTCGTGACGCACGCTCTGCACGAGGCCCGCGACGACCCCGATGCTGCTGGCCGGACCGGTAGCAAAGACCGCAGCGATCCCGCTCCCGGTGGCGACCCCCGCCCCAGCCGGCAGCAAGCTTGGGACGTCGCTCATGCGGAGCTTGCCTGGCGGCACCGGCGTGGGCGGGGCGGAGCGCTCCGCAGGCATCGTCTCCCCGGTCAGCATAGAGAGGTCGACCGTGAGGTTGTCGCTCGCGAGAAGGACACAGTCAGCCGGGACAATGTCGCCCGCCATCAGGTGGACGACGTCGCCGGGAACGAGCGTTACCGCGGGCAGCGACTGAACTGCGCCATCGCGTGAGACATGCGCCTGAACGGCGACCCGCCGCATCAGGCTCGCCACCACCTGCTCGGCGCGGTACTCCTGGACAAATGCGAATGCGCCATTGATGGCGACGACGGCGACGATCGCACCGCCCAATTCGGGTATGCGCGCCGCGAAGGCGAGCCCGGCGGCAAACCAGAGGAGCAGCGCGAGGGTGTGGGTGAACTGCGCCGCGAAAGCGCGAACCGGATGGGAGGTCGTCGGGCGCACTGGCTCGTTCAGGCCGGTGTTGCGAAGGCGCGAAGCTGCCTCTTCGGATGAAAGGCCCTTTGCCGAAGAGCCAAGCAGTGACAGACGGGCATCCGGCGCGACCTGAGCGAGGTCGCGCGGGTCCACGCGCTCCGCGGGCTTGGCAGCCGCGATCCTGAGCCGGCGCAGCGTCATCTGGGCGTGCCTATCCCGGCGCGACGCGCGCGCATCCGATCTGCGCGAACGGGGCGAACCGCCGAGCATGGAAGTGCTGCTGCCAGAGCTGCCTCGACCGAAGTTGACGCGTTCGTCTCCCAGAGCACGCGTATCCTCGCTGGCATGCTTCCACACAGGTAGGGCTGACCGGCCATGCCCATTTCTGACTCGCCGGGATTGCATCTTGGCCGCTTCCGCACCGAGACCTCCAGAGTCTTCAGCTGCACCATACGGCAGCCCTCGATCGACGATAAGGCTTGCGCCAGGGAAAGCAGGATGGACGAGCCGGGTCACACCAACTACGAAAAGTGAACAGCAGGTGTAGGACTTTGCTGTCATGAGGCAGATAGCAAAGGGGGAGTCCATCCCGGTAACGAACACGAAACGGAACTCGCCTCCCTCCTTGCATCGCTGAAGGAGCAGGGAAGCGACCTCGGTCCGCGACCTCCAGAGGGGCTTCACCCAGTCCGGAGACCCTCCGCTCTCGGACCGCACCGCATCCTCTGTGGTGACGCCCCGAATCGAGACGGTGCTGCCATACCGATGAACGGTCCCCACATCGTGCGGGGGCACGCGGATGGAAACTGGGTCTATCCGGAGACCCTGGCGCACACATCCACCGGTCCACCAGGTACCAAGAGGACCGCGTCGCCGTGGGCCTGCGGTCCCTCCGCTGCTACGAGTGCTAACCCCGCTTCGATGTTGGATTCCGCGCCAGAGTTCTGGCTGACTCTTCCGTGGTCGATCCCGTCGTGAACGAGGCCCCGCTGGCGGTCGAACACCGGGGCCGCAGCCGCGTTTCGGCCGTCAAACCAGGCGCGCCCAAGGTTGGCATACCTCGTGTAGCGGTCATCGCCCGTTGCCCTCCCCACAGCCCCGAGGCCGCGGACCGCGCAGCTCACATCGAAGGCAATCGAGGTTGGGCCGGGGAATTTGAGGCCAACTGCGGGAATGAGCAGCCGCTCGGCGCTGGCTCGTGCAGCCTCCACCCACTCCCGGCAGCGGAAGTACGCCCCGGCTTCTGCGAGCGCGCACTCCTGTAGATGTCCCCAGAGGTGGACGGTCGAACTTCCTCGACGGTCCGGCAGGATCCCCTGCCATCGTGTCGCATAGATCTCGTCCGCCCAACGGATCGCTCGCTCGGCTGCCGCACCCGACCGCGTCGCTTCCGTGTATCGCAGGGCGGCAAGCAGTGCCACTGCTCGGACGTCGAGATACGGTGTGGCCTCATCCAGCCACGGCATGGCGCGTTCGAAGGCCGGCGCGCAGTCTTGATCGCCGAACGCGGCTACGCCATCGGCGAGCGCATGGCAGGCCCGCGCGAGCCACGGGCCGTAGGGGTCGGCCGAGGTTCGGCCAACCATGTTCTTCGTCCCGTCCCACCTGCTGATGAAGTTGACGAACCAGCCTTCCGGTGTCTGCATGGCCCGGACGAACGCGAGCGCGTCCATCGCGGCGGTACGCCAGTGCGGCTCCTCGTCCTTGCGCCAGAGGGCGACGTAAAGCGACGCCAGGCGGGCCGTGTCGTCCACGCAGGCGACCCCTTCGAACCCGCTTTCGGCCGCGCAGGTGTCCCGCATCCCTCGGCGCGCTGCTTCCGAATAGACGGCGATGGCGGACACGCCCGGCCCGAGCGCAGGGACGGCATGCGTCAGCCGCCGGATCTGGCGAATCACCTGGCAGCTCCGGCGAGAACGCGCGGGGACTGCCGGTCGGCCAGGATGCGCTCATAAAGCGCGAGGTAGTCATCGACCATCCGGTCGGCTGAGAAGCGCTCCTCGGCCCAGTGGCGGACGGCGCCGCGGTCCAGCGTTACTGCGGTTTCGACGCGCTCGATGGCCTCCGTCACGCCAGCGACGAGAAAGCCGCTCACTCCGTTGTTCACGATCTCCGGCATTGAGCCACGCCGCACCGCGATCACGGGCGTCCCCGTTGCCATCGCTTCGACCACGGAGAGCCCGAACGGCTCATCGAAGTTGATCAGGTGAAGCAACGCCAGCGCGCCCCCGAGGAGGGTATCTCGTTGCGCCGGCCCGACGGCTCCGACATAAACCACGAATTCATCGTCGAGAAGCGGCCTGACCTGCGTCTCGAAGTACCCGGCGTCCTGGATGATCCCCGCGATAATCAGCTTCCGGCCCGTCGCCCGTGCAACCAGGATCGCTTCCGCAGCGCCCTTGTCCGGGTGGATGCGGCCGAGGTACAGGAGGTAGTCACCGCCCACCGGCTGAAACGTGAACTCCGCCATCGGCAGCCCGTGGTGGATGGTCGCGCAGTAGAGCAGGCCGGGCCGGCGATCAGCGTTGCTGATGGCCACGAAGTGCCCGATGTCGTCATAGGCACGGAACACCTGCAAGTTCTGTTCGGACGAAAGTCCGTGAATCGTCGTGAGAACCGGTGTCCGCACGAGACGCGAGTAGGTGACGGGCAAGAAATCGAAGTGGTTGTGGATGATGTCGAATTCGTCGGCGCGTTCGAAGGCGGCGGCGATGTGCAGGCTTTCGTAGACCTTGGCGTTCAGTGCAGCGTCTTCCGAATAGCCCGTCGGCGCGACCGCAGCCAGCCGTGCGGCGGTCAGCGAATCGCCTGTGGCGAACAGCGTTACGTCCACACCGCGCTGGACGAGCCCTTCGGTCAGCGTCGAAACCACCTGTTCCCACGGCCCGTAGTGGCGCGGGGGCACGCGCCACGAGATCGGCGCGAGCATCCCTACACGCACGGGGTGCCCACTTCCTCCGAGCTCGCCGGGTGCGGTGCCACGTGCTCGCCGGCGCGGAGTGGCTGCTCGCAGGGTGGGCAGTGCGTGATCAACCAATCGACGAGATCGGCGACGTTTGCGGTGGCAACCGCCACGCAGCTGTCGGCCGCACCGTAGTACATCCGCAGCGTGCCGCTCGCCTCATCGACGACGGTCCCGCAGGGGAAGACAACGTTCGGCACATCGCCCGTCAACTCGTACGTTGCGCTGGGCCCGAACACCCACTCCTCACTCCTGCGCAAGACCTTCGCCGGGTGTTCGAGGTCAAGCAAGGCGAGGCCAAGGCGGTAGATCCAACCCGCCGCGGTGTTGCGCACGCCGTGATAGATGATCAGCCAGCCGGCCGGCGTCTCGATCGGGGGCGGCGAAAGCCCGATCTTGCGCGCGTCCCAGTAGGAGCCGTCGCGCGCCTCGAACAGGACCATGTGATCGCCCCAGTGCCGCATGTCCTCTGAGAACGATATCCAGATGTTCGCCTTGCCGCCGGGCCCGCTGGGTACAGGGCGATGGATCAGCGCCCAGCGTCCGCCAAAGCGGCGCGGGAAGAGGGCGGCGTCCTTATCCTCGGGGGGCGTGATCGGGCCGTGCCGCTCGAACACCTCGAAGTCGCGCGTAGTGGCCAGGGCGACGAGCGGACCGTTCGATGAGTAGGCCGTGTACGTGATCGCGTACTTGTCGAATTCGTCGATCCAGGTGATGCGCGGGTCCTCAACGCCCCAGAGCTCTTCCGGGTGGCCCTCGGGGTCCGGGTAGAGGGCCGGCTGCGGCGCTATCACCCAGTTCGTGAGGCCGTCGCGACTGCGCGCGACGCTCAGATGCGAGACGCCGCGGCGATCTTCGACGCGGACGAGCAACAGCGTCTGGCCATCCTTAAGGCGGACGGCGCCGGGGTTGAAGACGGTGTTGGCGGGGTAGGGCCAGTCCGGGGCTGTGAGGATCGGGTTGCCAACGTAGCGCGTGAAGAGCTCGCGGAACGCCTCGGTCGAAGTGGTCACGAGCGACCCGCGTTCAGGAGCGCGGCCGGCCGAAGTCCCCGGTCGAACGTCCTCGCTGCGATTCGCTGGCGTTGGTCAACGGCTTCCCGGAAGAGCCCGGTCATCTGGCAGGCGACCGTCGGCCATGCGGTATGACGGCCAGCCTGGAGGGCGTTGCCCTCGAGCCGCTGGCGCAGCCCTGGCTCCTCGATGATCCGCAGCACCGCCAGGGCGAGCTCGTCCGCGGACTGAAACCCGACGAGCAGGCCTCGTTCCTCGGCGAGCGCCTCGGCGGCGTGGAGATAGACCGTGGAGACCACCGCTTTGCCCGCACCCAGGGCGTAGGCAAGCGTGCCACTCGTGACCTGGTCCGGGTCCAGGTAGGGCGTGACGTAGACATCGGTTACCGCCAGATAATCCACGATCTCTTGCTCCGACAGGTACTCGTCCACCAGCCGGACATTGCCCGCGAGACCTTTGCGCTGGATGGCGGATGCGAGTGATGTGCGATAGCGCTCGCCCTCGCGCGCTACCAGTTCGGGGTGGGTGCGCCCAAGGACGAGGTAGAGCGCCTCCGGATGGCGGGCGACGATCGCCTCCATGGCATCGACCATGAACTCGAGACCCTTGCGCGGGTCCACCAGGCCAAAGGTCGAGATCACCGTGCGGCCGACAAGTCCCATGCGCTCGCGTAGTACCGATGACTCGCCATGCGCCATCACCGGCACACCGTGGGGGATGACGCGGACCTTCTCCGGGGCCACGCTGTAGACCTCAGCGAGCAAGTTAGCAGCCCCGTGGGTCATCACGACCACGGCCGCGCTGCTAGCGGCAATATCTTGGATCGCCGCCAGCATCGACGGCGACGGAGCAGGTAAGACGGTGTGCAGAGTTGTGACCGCTGGCCGCCGCAGAGCAGCCAAGAAGGGTCCGAGGTGGTCGGAATATTCGTCATCCCAGGTCCCGTAGAGGCCGAATTCGTGCTCTACACAAACGACCTGGACGTCCGAACGATTGAGGGAGCCGGCGACCTCCAGAAAGCTGGCGCGGTCCCCCTGCGAGATCCTCCAGCGAGCGTCACTGGACGCATCGTCCATCACGCTCAGATGCTCGATCGCGACTGAGCGTCACTGGACGCATCGTCCATCACGCTCAGATGCTCGATCG
>JANMSA010000105.1:0-1504 GCA_031388865.1 Acidobacteriota bacterium
AAATCTATCTTGCCGATGGCGCACGCCAGGAAGGAACCTTCGCGGGCTTGAGCCTCGGCGAGGTCGTCCTCGGGGCCGTCTCGATCGACCGCGAGCAGGTGCGCTGGGTCCGTCTGTCGGGCGGCGCCGCCGACAACGACAAGGCAGAACGCTCCGTCGCACCCAAGAAGATCGCCTCAGACGCAAAGGAGCAACCGCCCGAGCCCGCCCCGCTGCGGGCCCCGCCTTCCCAGCCCCAGGAAAGGCCGCCAGTGCCTCCGCAGGCCTCACCTCCCGCGCCGGCAAAGGCGGCCCTCCTGCTCAACGAAGTGCTCTTTCTGCCGGTCAAGAACGGAGCGCCGTTCGTCGAGATCCGCAACGCCGGGACGGCGAGCACGACACTCGACGGTGTGACGCTCCGCAACGAGAAGGGGAAGTCCTTCGCGGTCCCGAAGGGACGTTCGCTCGAGGCTGGGGCATTCGTGGTCGTCCGTTTCGACGGCGCGAAGATCGTTGAAGAGGGCGTCGTCCATGCGCCGGCGGGTGAGTTTCTCGGCCGCGAAGCGGGAGGCATCTGGCTCTCCACGCCCGACGGGACCGTCGACGGCGTGGCTTGGGGGCTCAACAAGCCGAGGGCGGTGGAACTGTGCCGTGGCGGCCGCTGCTCGGCGCCCCGACCTGGAAGCGTGGTTGCTCGCTTACCCGATGTCGCAACAACGTTCAAGGTCGCGGCATGGGCGGTGCTGGATCCGGAGCACGCCACCGCTGGGAAGTCCAATCCCCGACCGCCGGTCTCCGCTTTCGTCGGCATTCCAGGGATGATCTTCGCGGGTAAGCCGCGCTTCTCGTGGTACAGCGTTTCCGGTGCCGCGCGATATGTCGTGCAGGTGGCCCGGGATGAGGGCTTCACAACGATCGTCCACGAGTCTTCTGTCGATCCGCAGCCAGGAGCGGGACTTCACCAGCTGCGTGCCGAGGGACCGGAACTTCCGCCCGGCGACTACTACTGGCGCGTCCAGGCGCGGGGAGCCAACGGGGAAGCGGCGCAATTCTCCCTTCCGGTGCTCTTCACCGCCGCCTCGTCGCGCAGCAAGGCTTCGGCGCCGTCGTCCTCGTCCCGTTTCGGGTCCCGATCCAGGCAAGAAGGCGCGGAAGAACCACCCTCCCCCGACACTCCGCCAACGGCCGACGTCAGAAAGGAATGGCCGGTTCCTGTCATCGACCACCAGAAGGACACAAAGATGATCACACTCGAGGGCGGGAGCGAGCAGCCGCCGTGGAGTTGGGACACCCCGGACTTCGCTGGATATCCGTACTGCGCGAGGGCGGGAGTGGCAATGATCAACGCTTTCCACGGCGGGAACCTCTCCCAGGACCGCCTAGGCTACGAGGCCTTCAAGGATGTGAATGGAGGACCCGAATACGATCTTCCCATCGTTGGCACCTCCGACGACCGGACCTCCCGCTACTTGCTGCCGCTTGCGCTCGGGACGAGGGGTGAGTACTGGGTCAATCCATCTCCCGG
>JANMSA010000010.1:0-30707 GCA_031388865.1 Acidobacteriota bacterium
ACACGGCAACTTCTTCGGGCGCGAAGACGAGCAATTACGGGAGCCAGCGAGACAACGTGACCACGGTAAATAGCGGTCAGTACTACCCCAAGAATCTGATCTCGATTCCGGGCGACCGTCGTAGAACCGAAGGTCGGATTCACGCGACGCAAAAGCCCGTCGCGCTCATGGAGTACCTCATCCGCACCTACACGAATGAGGGTGAGACGGTTCTCGACAACACGATGGGAAGCGGAACGACCGGCGTCGCATGCGTTCGCACGAAGCGCAACTTCATCGGGATCGAGATGGATGAGAAGTACTTCGAGATCGCGAAGAAGCGGATCGAAGACGAACTGCGGAACCAACAGCCATCACTTCTCGACGAAGCTGCGTGATTCGCCGCCTTTGACGCGTTGGACCTAGCACGCGACCTAGCACGAACCGTTTCTCGGGCACTGCATCGGGAACGAACGCCAATCAAATCAGTGCTTTGCGATTTTGAGATGTTCCGTAGCTCCTACAGCTCATAACCCAAAGGTCGCAGGTTCAAATCCTGTCCCCGCAACCAATCTGAATCAGGAAGCAGCCCAACTTAGCCCGCGAAAGCGGGCTTTTTTGATTGATCCGACGTCGGCCTGCTCGCGGAGGAGTACCACCCCGCGGCCCGCCGCCATCTCGAGAACTTCCCTCAGGCGTTCTCCCATGCCGGCCTGATCACCACTGCGCTGAACCAGCGCCGGGAAGACGGGCCGGCGCACGACCGCGCGAATGCAGGTCGGGCGGGCGGAGCCCGCCGCCGCTGACGATCGCCGATCATGACTCCATGTGATCGCCGTCACTCGGAACGGGTGACCCACGCCGTTGACCACGTTCCCGCCCTCTGCATACTGGCCCAGGTCATGAACAACGGATGGCCATCACTCCGGCATGGAGGCAGGCATTCGCAAAACAGCCCAGCGGATGCCCTCCGTGCTCGACGGCGAGTGCGATGGCCGGCTCCGGCTGCAAGTTGCCCGTAACAGGTCGCTTCTGCCGATGCAGGGCGCAACGACAACCCTCTACCTCGTTCATGGGTCCCGCAACAGTCTGAGGAGACGCATATGCCCATCGGTCGTTCCCTACGCGCACGCACGTTCACCTTCCTGATCGTTCTCATTGCCCTGCTGCTGCCGTTCGCTACCCACGCGCAGAGCGTGTTGCCAATCGGCAACGCGCTCTGCGCGCGGGTCGTCCAGGCCGACATCGTGGCGCTCGATCAGCCCTGGTTCTGGAACCGCCTCGGCGCGGTGGAGCCGCAAGGCATGATCTTCGCGCTCAGGCGCGACGTCGTCTCGAACAACGGGACCCCCGGCCTCGTGGCCGGCAACGTCCAGCTGCGCTCCGACAAGCGCCCCCGCCCGCTGGCGCTGCGCATGAACGTCGGCGACTGCCTGCAGATCAACTTCACCAACCTGCTCGCGCCGACGCCCGTGCACAAGGACCAGCCGGCCACGCGGACCGCGTCGGTCCACGTGATCGGGATGCAGCTCGTCGACAGCATCGCTTCCGATGGCTCCAATGTCGGCAACAACGTGAGCAGCCTGGTCAAGCCGGACGGCTCCGCCGTCTACAAACTCTACGCGGAACGGGAAGGCGGCTACTTCCTCTACAGCGCCGCGGCGACGACGGGCGGGGAAGGCAGCGGCGGCACTCTGGGCGCCGGACTCTTCGGCGTGGTCAACGTCGAGCCGAAAGGCGCCGAGTGGTATCGCAGCCAGGTCACCAAGGACGATCTGAAGTACGCGACCATCGGCATGACCAAGGACGGGCACCCGATCCTCAACTACAAGGCGGTCTATCCGGCCGGACACAAATTCGCGGCGCTTCCGGTCCTGGCGATGCTGCATGAGGGAAGGATCATTCATTCCGATCTGACGGCCGTCATCACCGGGCCGGACGCCGGGCGCCTGCCGGCCGGGACGTATCCGAAGAACCCGGTGGAGCCGGATCGGGAACAGCCCTTCCGTGAATTCGCGGTGATTTATCACGACGAATTCGGCGCCGTGCAGGCCTTCCCTGAGTTCGAAGACCCGCAACTGAAATACACGCTGCATGGAGTGCGCGACGCGTTCGCGATCAACTACGGAACCGGCGGCATCGGCGCCGAGATTCTGGCCAACCGCTTCGGCGTCGGCCCGGTCGCGGACTGCACCGAGTGCAAGTACGAAGAGTTCTTCCTCAGCTCCTGGTCGCTCGGCGACCCGGCCATGGTGGTGGACGTCCCGGCGAACGCGCCGTGTACGCCGGCGCAGCTCAAGCAAGGCATCCAGTGCATCAAGCCGGGGATGAAGGCGACCAAGGCTTTCTATCCCGACGATCCGTCGAACGTCTATCACAGCTACCTGAGCGACCACGTCAAGTTCCGGATCGTGCACGCGGGGCCGAAGGAGCATCACATCCATCACCTTCACGCGCACCAGTGGCTGCACACGCCGGACAGCGATGAGTCGGCGTACCTCGACAGCCAGGCGATCGGACCGGGAGCCTCGTTCAATCTCGAGATCGCGCACGGCGGCAGCGGCAACCGCAACCAGACCATCGGCGACTCGATCTTCCACTGCCACTTCTATCCCCACTTCGCCATGGGCATGTGGTCGTTATGGCGCGTCCATGACGTGTTCGAGTCTGGAACGCAGCTCGGCGACGATGGCCGACCGGCCTTCGGCTCGCGCGCTCTTCCCGACGCAGAAATTCTGACAGGCACTCCCATCCCGGCCGTCGTGCCGATGCCGACCATCGCCATGGCGCCGTTGCCGGAAGCGACGGCGACCATCGTCAATGGCCAGGTGCAGATCACCGGAGTGGGCAATCCCGGCTATCCGTTCTTCGTTCCCGCGGTGGCCGGCCACCGCCCGCCGCATCCGCCGCTCGACACGGTCGACGACGGCGGCTTGCCGCGGCACAACATCGTCGGCGGGACGTTCACCGAGCAGCACACCCGTCTCGATTTCGACAAGGTCCTCGTCACCGCGGATGCGCGGTTCATTCCTGAGACGGGTACGAAGGTCGAGCTGGAGGCGATGGCGTTTCACGCGATCCGCAATCACGCGAGCTTCACCCCGGGCGGCGCGGTGGCGACTTTCATCACCAACGGTCTGCCGCCGGCGCCGGGCGCGCCTTTCGCCGATCCCTGCATCACCAGCGACGGTCTGGCGACCGGAACCCCGCGTACCTACAAGGCCGCCAACATCCAGCTCGACATCAAGTTGAACAAAGCGGGGTGGCACTTCCCGCAGCAGCGCATCCTGACGCTATGGGGTGACGTCGACGCAACGCGCAATGGCACGCGGCCTCCCGAGCCGTTCTTCTTCCGCGCGAACACGGGCGACTGCATCACCTACCACCACGCGAACCTCGTTCCGAACGTCTACGTGCAGGACGATTTCGAAGTGCGCTCACCGACCGACATCATGGGGCAGCATATCCATCTGGTGAAGTTCGACGTGCTGGCGTCCGACGGGTCCGGCAACGGCTTCAACTATGAAGACGGCACGTTCTCGCCCGACGAAGTGATCGAGCGCATCCACGCCATCAACGCCTTCGGTGGCGCGCTCGACCTCGATTCCGTGCGCAGGAAGCTCGCGCCGAAACCGCATCCCTATTTCGGTACCCTTGGCGCGCAGACCACCATTCAGCGCTGGTACGCCGACGACGTCGTCAACAACGGCGGCGACGACCGGACCCTGCGCACGGTCTTCACCCACGACCACTTCGGCCCCTCCACGCACCAGCAGGTGGGTCTTTACGCCGGACTGGTCATCGAGCCCAAAGGATCGAAGTGGCGCCATTCAGAGACCGGCGCGTTCTTCGGCGGGCGCTTCGACGGCGGCCCCACGAGCTGGCGCGCCGACATCCTCACCCCCAACGCCGACGACAGCTATCGCGAGTTCCTGCTCGAGTTCGCCGACTTCCAGTCGGCCTATTGGCCTGACGGCAAGCCGGTCAATCCTCCGAACAAGAAAGAAGCCGGTCTGCCGTTCCTCGTGGAAGTGGCCAACCCCTGTCCCATCAGCGGTCAAATGGCGCCGTGCCCGGAGGCGATCAGCGCCGCCGATCCCGGAACGATGGTCGTGAACTACCGCAATGAGCCCATCGCTCTGCGCGTGCAGAACCCCGTCACCAATACCCAGACACTCGGACCGGGGGGCGACCTGTCGTACGTGTTCCGCTCCGACGTCCCCCGCGCCAACAAGAATCTCAACCTTCCGGGACCCTATCTGCCGCTGACTGGCGGGGTCGCGGCCGGCGACCCGTACACGCCGCTGCTGCGCGCGTATGAGGACGACCGCGTGCAGATCCGCATCATGGTCGGCGCGCACGAAGAGGGGCACAACTTCGCAGTCAACGGCATCAAGTGGCTCTTCGAGCCCTCCGATGCGAACTCCGGATACCGCTCCTCGCAGATGATGGGCATCTCCGAGCACTTCGAGTTCATCGTGCCGGCACTGCCGAAAGAGGGTGTGGGCGCGTTTGCCGACTATCTCTACACGCCCGGACGCTCCGTTGAAGACATGTGGAACGGCCTGTGGGGAATCATGCGCGCGTACGGCAACAACCAGTCGGACCTGTTGCCGCTGCCGAACAACCCGCCCGGCGGGAAGGTGATCACCAACATCGGCGACTTTACCGGCGTCTGCCCGAAGACTGCGCCGGCTCGGAACATCGACATCACCGCCGCGCTGGCGACCAACATCCTCGCTGACCAGACCCTGATCTACAACCACCGTACGAATCAGGGCGGGATCCTCCACGATCCGACGGCGATCCTCTTCGTTCGCACCAACGAGATCGGCCTCGACGGCAAGATGATGAAAGGGTTCAAGCCCGAGCCCCTCGTCCTCCGCGCCAACGCGGGCGACTGCATCAACCTGACTCTCCGGAACACGCTGCCGGAGAAAGCTCCCGATCTGGCGGGCTACAGCGCTCTGCCGATGATCGTGGAGTACTTCAACATGAACCAGGTCGCCCCGTCGAGCACGGTCGGCCTTCATCCGCAGCAACTCTTCCTCGACGTCACGCGCAGCGACGGGCAGGAGGTCGGCTTCAATCCGTCACAGACGGCGATGCCGGGGCACACCGTCACCTATCAGTGGTACGCGGGTGATCTGCAGATTGGTCCTACCGGCTTCGCCACCCCGCGGCCGATCGAGTTCGGCGCGACCAATCTTCTGTCGTCCGATCCGATCAAGCACAGCGGCAAGGGCGCGATCGGCGCCTTGATCATCGAGCCTCAAGGCTCGAAGTGGATCTCGGATGCAGGCTCGCACGCCGCGGCTACGGTGTTTACCGCGTCCGGCGAGACCATCCGCGACTTCGCGGTCGTGTTCCAGAACGACGTCAACCTCCGGTACGGCTTCGACGGGTCGGCGGTGAAGACGATCGCTGAGGAAGACGACGCCGAGGATACCGGGCACGCGGCGGTGAACTATCGCACCGAGCCGATGTGGAAGCGCATGAACTATGCGCCCGAGACCCCGTTCGAGGTCACGCGCACGTTCGACTTCACCAACGCGCTCTCGAACCTGCAGACCGGCGGCGATCCTGAGACTCCGGTGTTCGTCTCGGGCCGCGGCGTGCCGACCCGCTTCCGTCTGGTCCAGCCGGGCGGCCATGCGCGGAACAACGTCTTCACTCTCCACGGCCATGCCTGGTACGAAGAGCCCTACGTCAAGAACTCGACCGTGCTGGGCTTGCGCCCGGAATCGGAGCTCTTCGGAGCGATGATGGGAGTCGGTCCCTCCGCGCATTTCAACATTCTGCTCAAGAACGGCGCGGGCGGCTTGTTCGGCGTCCCTGGCGACTATCTCTTCCGCACCTTCAGTTCCTTCCAGTTCGACGGCGGCATGTGGGGGCTCTTCCGTGTCACCCCGTAGCCATCTGTTCCTCGTCTCTCTTCTCGTGGCAGCGCTCCTTGGGGGCGCTGCCACGGCGCGCGCCGCCGATGCGGCGGTCAAGGCCGGCGTCGTGATGCAAAAGGTCGTTCGCGACGGCGTCTCCATCGAGTTTCTCCCTTCCTCTGGTGGTGCCGGAGAGATCCGTCCCGATCCGATGGAAGGAGAGAACGTCGAGCTTCGCTTCTGGGTTCGCGGTGCGACCGGCGAGCGGCTTGCCGGCATCAAGCCCGCCGCATGGATCGACGCACGCGCCGGCAAGGCGGGTGCGGCCTCCGGAACGGCCGACTGCAAGGCGAAGGTTCAGTCGTTCATCTCCGGCACGCTTCGCGCGCGTCCGCAGGTCGATCTGAATTCGTACTTCATCCTCGCGCTCAACGCCGAGCCGGTCATCTCCGTCATCGACCCGATCCTCGGCTTCGGCGGCAGCCGCCTCTATACCGACATCCGTCTCCCGAGCCCCGGCTTCGACTGGGTGCTGACGCGGGACCAGAAGCGCCTCTTCGTGGCCATGCCGATCATCAACCAGGTGGCCGTCGTCGACACCGACTCGTGGAAGGTGACCAAAACCATCGACGTCGGTCCCAAACCGACCCATCTCCTCATCTCCCCTGACGAGCAAACCCTCTGGGTGGCCAGCCAGAATGCCGATGCCACCGCCCCATCGCTTACGGTCATCGACGTGAAGACTCTCGCGGTGGCTGCGTCGTTGCGAACGGGCCGCGGCCCGCATCGTCTGGCCTTCGCGGCGGACAGCACCGTCGTCGCGGCGACCAACGGCGGTGAAGGCACGGTCACGCTCATCGACGCGACGACGCTTCGTGCGGTCAAAGATCTGAAGAGCGGCCCCTCGCCGCTGGCCATCGCCGCCTCCGCGCTCAGCGGCGTGTTCTACGCGGGCGACACTGTCGACGGCTCCATCTCCGTCATCGATCCCGCGAAGCACACCATCGTCTCGAGAATGAAGGCGAAGCCGGGATTGACGACGATCCGCTTCGCGCCCAACGGGCGATTCGGCTTCGTCACCGTTCCGGGCGCCGACGTCGTTCAAGTGATCGATTCCTCGAACGCCTCCATCGTGGCCACCATCGACGTCCCGAAGACGCCCGATCAGGTCACCTTCACCGAGTCGTTTGCCTACGTCCGCTCGGCCGGCGCCGATCACATCACCATGATCCGGCTCGCCGAGCTCGGCGCGGGGATGAAACCGAACCTGGTCAGCTTTCCGGGTGGGCAACTCCCGCCGGCCGTCGCGAAGGTCGAGGCTGCAGCCGACGCGGTCATTGCCGCGCCGGAGTCGTCCGCGGTGATCGTCGTCAATGCGGCGGACAAGCTCATCTACCACTATGAAGAGGGGATGGCCGCCCCGATGGGGAACTACCAGACCTACGGCCGGACGCCGAAAGCGGCGCTGGTGGTGGACCGGAGTCTCCGTGAGACCGGACCGGGCGTGTTCTCCATCAAGACGCAGGTCCCCGCGGAGGGGATGTACGACGTGGCGTTCTACCTCGACTCGCCGCGCGTCGTGCACTGCTTCAATCTCGCCGTGCGCGTCAACCCTGCGCTGAAGAAAAGCGCGGCACGCCGTGTGAGCGTGAAACCGCTGATGACCGATCTGGTCATCCGCGCGAATGAGCCGGTGGCGCTGAAATTCAAGCTCACCGATTCGGAGACCGGCAAGGCGCACGAGAACCTCAAAGACGTCCGCATCGTCGCTTTCCTCGCGCCCGGAATCTGGCAGCGGCGCGAGATGGCAACCGCTGCCGCCGGCGGGATCTACACCCTCACCACTGTGCCTCCCGAGCCGGGCATCTACTACGTCTTCGTCGAAAGCGTGTCGCTCGGCCTCAGGCTCAACGAGCAGCGGCCGCTGATCCTCCAGGCCGTCGGCATCGAGATCCCAAAGGAGTCCCCATGAATCCTCGCCTGCAGCTCTCCATGCTCGTCGTCCTCGTTCTCGTCGTCGCGCCCCTCGGCGCGGCGACGCAGGCCTTCCAGCCGGTCATCCCCGACGTCCCGGTGTTGACGCAGGACGGCAAGAGCGTCCGCTTCTACTCCGACCTGGTGAAGGGAAATACGGTCGCCGTCAACTTCATCTTCACGAACTGCAAGACCATCTGCCCGATGCTCGGCGGCATGTTCACGAATCTGCAGAAACAGAACGGGCGAGGCGTGCGGATGATCTCGATCAGCATCGATCCGACCGTCGATACGCCGCGCCGGCTCAAGGAGTGGGGAGCGAAGTTTCATCCGGGACCGTCCTGGATCTTCGTCACCGGGAAACAGGCCGACATCGACCAGATCCTGAAGGGGCTCGGCGTCTACACCTCCCGGCCGCAGGACCATCTGCCGCTGACCATCATCGGCAGCGACGTCACCGGCACCTGGACGCGCAACTACGGATTCCTCAGCGGACCGGAGCTCGCGAAGGTCGTGACGAAAGTGAACGGCGGCGCCGCGCAGACGACGGCCGGAGGCGGCCGATGATTCGCATCGCCACGATCGCTCTTCTCCTGCTGGCTCTTCCCGTGGCCGCCTCGGACCTTCCCACCGCGGGACGCAACTACTTCACCGACCTCGCGCTGACCAACCAGAACGGCGAGAAGATGCGCCTCTACAGCGATCTGATCGCTGGAAAGACGGTGGTCATCAACACCTTCTTCTCGACCTGCGTCGGGATCTGTCCGATCATGGCCGCCACCTTCACGCGCATCCAGAACAAGCTCGGCGACCGCCTCGGGCGCGACGTCATCCTCATCTCCATCACCGTTGATCCGGAGACCGACACGCCGGCACGCCTGCGCGATTACGCGAAGAGCATGTCGGCGAAGCCGGGCTGGTATTTCGTCACCGGCAAGAAGAAGAGCGTCGAAGAGGCCCTGGCCAAGCTCGGCCTGCGCGCCGCCTCGAAGGAGGAGCACACCTCGGTGATGATCATCGGCAACGAGCCGAAGGGCGTCTGGAAGAAGGCGTTCGGCTTGGCGAATTCCGAGGACATCGTGAAGATGGTCGAAGACGTGGCGGCGGGGAAATGAAGCGCTTCGCCGTTGCGCTTGCGCTCCTCGTCGCGGGCACGGCCTGGGCGGCAGCGCCACTCACTCCCGAGGAAAAGCGTGGACGGAAGATCTACCTTCACGGTGACGGCGCCACCGGCCCGATGGCGGCGTTCTTCGGTGCGGACGATGCAGGCGAGATCAACGCCAGCGTCGTTCCCTGCTCTTCGTGTCATGGTGCGGACGGACGCGGCGTTCCCGAGGGCACGGTCGCACCGTCCGACATCCGCTGGAGCGTTCTCGCGAAACCGTTCGTGTGGGCCGATGGCGCCCGCCACCGCCCGCGCTATGACCAGGCGCTGCTCACTCGCGCCGTTCGTGGAGCCATCGACGCCGCCGGCACGCCGCTGTTCGCGGTGATGCCGCGCTACCGCATCGACGAGCCCGATCTCGTCGATCTGCTCGCCTACATGCGCAGGCTGGGCAACGAGCCGCAGCCGGGGCTCGAAGACGACGCGATCGTGATCGCAACCGTCGTCCCGCTCTCCGGTCCGCGCGCCCCCTCCGGCGAGGCGGCGCGCCGCGTGATCAGCGGCTACTTCGCCGACGTCAACGAACAGGGCGGTCTGTTCGGCCGGCGCCTGAAGCTCGAGGCCATCGACGCCGTCGCGCCGTCGGAAGACATCGCCGCCGCTCTCGGCGGTCCGATCTTCGCCGTCGTCGGCGCTTCGTGGGCGGGCGGCGATCCAGCGCTGGACGATCTGATCGCCGCCGAGCGCATCCCGCTGGTCACGCCGTTCGCGAACGCAGTGGAGAGCCGCTCCGCGGTGAGCTCGTTCTACCTGTTTCCCGATCTCGAGAGCCAGACACTGGCGCTGATCGATTTCGCCGCGGAGCGCGCCGGCAAGACCGCGATGCGCATCGCGCTGGTGCACGACGGGTCGAAGGTGGCCGAAGGCGCTGCCGATACCGCGTCGCGGCACTGCGCGTCGATCGGCTGGCCGGTGACGACGAATGCGTCCGAGGATGCGGATCTCCTCCTGGTCATCGGCAACGTCGATGTGTCCGCGCTCGCGGCGACGACGAAGACTCCGCAGATCCTGATCGCCGGAGCGTCGGTGACCCGATCGTTGTTCGACCTGCGCGGGAAGAAGGTGTTCGTCGCCGTTCCCACGCTGCCGGGCGACATGACCGGCGAGGGGAAGGGGGAGATCGAATCGTTCGCGATGCGACACCGGCTCAGCCCCGCCCACCGCGCCGCCGAGGTGGCGGCATACGCGTCAGTGAAGGTCTTCGTGGAAGCGCTGCGCCGCGGAGGCCGCGACGCCACGCGCGAGAAAGTCATCGCCTCGCTCGAGCGCCTCTACGGGTTTGTCACCGGCGTGACGCCGCCCATCACGTACGGCCCAAGCCGCCACGTCGGCGCCGTCGGCGCCTACATCGTCGAGGTGGACTTCGAGCGCAAGACATTCGGCCCCGCCAGCCCCTGGATCACGCCGGAGCAGTGATCCGTGGGGGGGGGTGCATCACGTAGGATTCACGTGTCTTCCCGCGGTCATTTTAGAAGGGAAACAGACGACCAGGACGTTGGATCCGCCAACGTCCTGGTCGTCCCGGAACGGCTCAACGATCAGTCGTCCCCGTCGTCATCATCGTCGCCTTCGACCTCGATGGTTTTGGCGAGCAGGCTTCCGTTGCTCTGCTCGAAGGCGTCGACCTCGACCTCCTGTCCGGGCCGCAGGTCCGCAAGTGTGCCGCGGCGGTCATCGATCATAACGACCGTGTCGGTATCGACCGTCACAATGACATTGCCCTCGTCGGTCCGGATGGTGAGCTGACTACCGGCGATCGCGGTGATGCGGCCTTCGATCTCGACGCTCTCATCGTCGCCATCGCCATCGTCGTCCTCATCCTCGATCTCGATGGTGATCGCGAGCAGGCTTCGGTCGCTCTGCTCGACGGCATCGACCTCGACCTCCTGTCCGAGCCTCAGGTCTGCAACGGTGCCGCGGTGGTCATCGATCATGATGACCGTGTGGGCATCGACCGTCACGGTGACATCGCCCTCGTCCGTGCTGATGGTGACGCGACTGCCGGCGATCGCGGTGATGCGGCCTTCGATCTCGACGCCTTCATCATTGTCATCGCCATCGTCGTCCTCATCCTCGATCTCGATGGCGACCGCTTCGAGCGAGCCATCGGGACCACGGCGGGCCACGATCTCGACCTCATCACCTGTCTTGAGCCGCGAGAGGTCGAGAATCGAGTCATCGCCGCGGATGATCGTCGTAGCCGTCACCCAGATCGTGGTATCGAGACCGTTCTCCGCCCGAACCGTCAATTGGGAACCGCTGATCCCGACGATCGTTCCTTCGAGCTCAAAGAAGCGCTCGTCGTCCGTTTCGATCTCGACCAACAAGGCGGTCCAGCTGTCCGTCGCGGTTGCCTGAACCGTCGCTTCGACCGCGTCGCCCACCTTCACCTCGGACAGCGACAGACGCCGCTCGTCTGAGCGGATCACCGTTTCGGGAAGCACACTCACCGTGAGCTCGGCGCCCGAGCGCGTGCGAATCCGAAGAGAGTCATTGCCGACCGCGGTGATCACCCCTTCGATTTCATGAAACCCATCGTCGTCAACCTCGATCAGCAGTGCCGTGAGAACATCGCCGGGTCCGCGCAGTGCCTCGATCTCGACCTCTGCCCCAACAAAAAGGACACCCGAGGTTGCGGTCGAGTGATCAGCACGGAACCGGGTATCGGGCGTGAGCAGAACCTTGAACGCGGAGCCGTGGCGGGTCCGTAAGCGGATCGCTCCCGGCTCGACACCGGTGACGACGCCTTCGATCTCCACCGTCTCGAGATCGGCTTCGATCACGAGTGCCACCTCTGCGCCGGTGGCGTCACGAACCCACTCGACTTCGACGCGCATGCCGGCCGCGAGCGCTGCGAGGGATGTGACGTGATCATCGACGACCACGACTGTCTGCGGGGTCAATCGAAGGGTCATCTCACCATGCGGGGTGGTGAGAACCAGTGCGTTGCCGGAGACGCTCTTCACCACGCCGCGCGCATCGCTTTCCGTCTCGATTTCGATCGCGATCGCGGTATAGACGTCATTCGCATCGCGCTGAAACCGGGCCTCGACTTTGTCGCCGACTTGAAGGACGGCGTCGAGCAGACGGTGGTCGTCCGTGAAGATCCTGGTCTGAGGCGTGAGCCGCGCCATCAGATCGCCTCGCTTCGCCGTACGAATCGTCACCGAGTCTCGAGAGAGAGCCATGACGACCCCGTCGACCTCCTGTGGACCCCCAGCGACCGCACGCCGCCTGCCCCCGCCCGATCCTTCCGCCACGGTGGCGCTCAGAAGGGCCGTGATCATCATCAAAACCATAAACAACCGTCTCGAAAGCATGTGTCTCTCCTGAAAAAAAAAACGGAAGGCGCAAGGTACGCCTTCCGTTCAACTCCGTCTGCTGGATTGATTGATTCAGATCTTCAGGTGCGGATCTTAGGTCCCGAACACGCGATTGCGAGTGACATGGGTCACACGTTGCGACGGTGGCCCGATTCACCGCGACCGCCTACGTGCAGGATCTCGTGTTTCGGAACGAGAACAACCTCGAGCACGCCAGGGCGCCCTTCTTCCTGAATACACCCGGCCTCAGTCTGGATACCTATGACGCCAGTGACGGGCGCAAGATGCTTCGCGCTTCTGCTCGTGATCTCGAACAGCGGGTTCAGCTCCGAGCACGCGTGTCACAGCCGCTTCACGGCGCCCGATGACTCTCGCGTGAAGCGCAGCGGGCCGGGGCATCGCGCCGGCGCCGCGCGCCTTACGGCCAACTCCTCGCCGCCCGACCCGGGAATGAGCAAACTCAGGTTTCTCCCGCACCGGAGATCGGCGTGGACGACACGCAGTTGCGGCCCGCCGCCTTGGACGCATAGAGCGCGGAGTCGGCTGCCTCGAGCAGCTGCTTCAGCTCGAGCGTGTGCTCGTCGAAGACGGCCACGCCGGCACTGAGGGTCACGGCCACCGGGCCGCGTCGCGTCTTGATCGGAGCTTCTCCAACGGCGAGGCGAATTCGCTCAGCCGCTTTCCGCGCCATCTCCAGCGTCGTCTCCGGGAGCAGCACGGCGAACTCCTCACCTCCGAAACGCGCCGCCAGATCGGTCGCCCGAAGGGTCGACTGTAAGCGGCGCGCCGCCTCGCGTAGCACGTCGTCGCCTGCCCCGTGCCCGAGACGGTCATTGACACCTTTGAAGTGATCGAGGTCGATCATCACCGCCGCGAGAGGATGACCGTACCGCCGGGCCCGACGGCATTCGTCCTGCCCGACCTCCAGCAGGCGTCCGCGGTTTGGAAGGCCGGTGAGCGCGTCACGCTCGGCCATCCGCTGCATCCGGCCAAAGAGCAGCACCAGTCGTTCCGCGCCGAACAAAGCAACACCCGCAGCCAGCGCGGTGACGACAGCCAGGAGGAGAAGGTTCCGTCGCTCCAGGCGGCGCGGTTCCGCAAAGGCGACGGCGGTTGGCACCCCGAGTGAGAGAAAGACGTCCCCGGCACTCCCTCCTCTCGGAAGCTTCGTGAACCCGTAGAGGCGCTGCACTCCATCGCCGCCCCCGGCCTCGGCCGTTCCCTCGCCTCCCGAGGCCACGATCGCCTGCCAGAGCTCGCTCCTGTTCGCGTCGCGACCGACAATCCCCTCGGGATCGGGGTAGCGGAGCAGGATCCGTCCAGAAGCGTCCCAGAGCGTGACCCGGGTGAGAGCGTCGAGGCCTGCCACGGCGAATGCCGTGGCCACCCAGCGGATCGCCAGCCTGGTCACGAGCACTCGCGCCGGCACGCCAGGGTCGCCGGGCACAGTATGGACAACGGTGAAACTGGGGACCTTCGCGACGCCGGCGAGGCGGATCGGCCCGACCGCGAACGTCATTGCCGCCGCCTGGGCCAGGAGTGCGTGGTCTTCCGCATCGATGTTCGCAGGCTGAGCGCTGGCGACCACTGCGCCGTCCACGCCGGCGAGCAGCAGGGTCTCGTACTGGTGGGGAGACGTGGCAAACACATCGCGGAACAACGCGGCACATGCTTCGGGCTCCGCCCGCCTCACCGCGGGCGCCTGGGCCAGAACAAACAGGAGCTGGCGGGCGTCGGCGACGACGCGGCCGTGCTCCGCGGCGAACAACAGCACTAAACGCCGCGCGTCCTCCCGCTCGCGCACGCCGGCCCGTCGCCGCTCCTCGAATCCCTGGTACAGGGTGAAGACAAAGAGTGGACCGACGGCCAAGGCAATCAGCAGGAGCAACCGCGCTCGGATGCCGCTCACGACTCGCCCACGTCGAGCTCCCCCTCAGCGAACCACCAACGATCTCTGACACGCCGGCGGTCTGCGGGGAACGCCGCCAGCCAGACCGACCACACGCGTGCCAACCCTCTCTCTCGATGCTCCGCCGAGCATCACGCCCAATATACACGCTCCCAAATCGTCCCCATCACTTGATGGCCTCGGGTGTCATGGAAGTGAGCCGCGGACACCGTCGAGAACTGGACCACTCCACTCTCCAACGAATACCCGGCTCCCACGACGATGAGCCCATCATCCTGGAACACTGGCGCAAGGAATCCGCTTCGCTGGCTTCGACGCCGCCGCCACGTTCAGCTGCCGTCTGATCGCCGTGGCCATGATCGCGTGCGCAATCCGGTCCAGGCGGCACGACCTCCTGAACAGCTCCGGCAGCGATCGCCTCCTTCGGCATCCCGAAAACGATGCATGTTGCTTCGTCCTGGCCGATCGGCGCAGCGCTGAGCGAGCACATGACCGCTCCCGTCGCCGTAATTAGCGGGAGCAGCAGACTTTCGTGTGCCAGATGTAGTGCTCGTGAGCCACAGCGGACGATGTGCCCTCACGAAGGCCAGGCGCCCACCAGAACCTGATGTGGGCAGTTAGTTCGCCCGCGCCTCTGCGCGCTGCGCACAGACAACGACAGCTGAGAACCGACAACATCTTTCCAACCGGACACCGACTTGTGCGGAGCGATACTTGGAAGCAGGCGTGATCAGTCACGCCCCACCGTTCCTCTCTCAGCTCGTGGCGCACGTGGTGGCGAGCTCGAGTCATGATCGCGATGAATCGATTGCGCGTTTGGAAACGAGGTGCGCTACGTCCCGGGAATCATAACTTCGTGGGCGGAGGGGCTGGATTGACCGTGACGGTGAACGTCGCGGAGCCGCGAACGATCGCGGGCCCCGGGGGACCAGTCAACCGAAAATCCCTGAACCAGGAACGGTCGACGGAGAAATTCCCTACGGCGGTGCACTTCAGCGGAAACCTCGCGGAGTTTGCGGTGCTCGTGGCGAGCTTGCCGCCCAGATCGTAGCGACCGTCCGCGACGTCGAGCATCGCCCCCGCGGGTCCAATGACCAGATGGGTGACGCTGCCAATCACCTTCAGGGTGAAGGTTTCGCCAACGTAGCATGAGCGCGAGCTCCCGTCGGCGTAGCCAGTGATCGTCGTCCTGTAAGACTTGATCTTGAAGGTCTCCTCGCCCATGGCGAAGTTGATCGTGATGGTGGCGTTGTCGCCATCAGACGCCGATCCGGCGCCGACGAGGATCTCCACGGAGCTGTTCGAGCCACCCACCCTTCGTCCGATGTCGACGGTGAACGATGAATCGTTCGATTCAGCGCCGATGCAAAGGTCCATGTACTCCCCTTTGACGATGATCGAGGTCTTTGCGGACGAGTCGACGAAGACCGGAATCCTGTCAGTTACCGAGTACGTTTGGCCATGCGCCGAGATCGATGAGATTCCGGCTTCCGCGCCGGCGGCGAAGAGCAGCAGTCCTGCCGCTGCCGCAACACCGGCGATGGATTGAAAAGGTCCGCGCATCACTGGTCTCCTCCTCGCAGCCACGCCCGGGCTGCCTCGGTTGCACTGGTAGTCCGTTTTAGTGGAAGAGATTGAATTTTAGCACTAGTGTCGCCCGAAGGGGTTGTTCAGGTCCAGACGATAGAACCACGCCAGCACTGTCTAGCGCCATTCGAACTCGATGAGCTCTCCCGCGGCCAAGGCGGATTCCAGGCGGAACTACGCCAGCGGAACTTCCCGGCTACCGCACGACCTCCGCCGCCCCAGTCATGAGGCAATCACCGGGGCCCTCTTCGCCTCGAACAAAGGCCCGAAGGGCGGCTCACCCTCGGTTGGGAGGTTGGTACGCTCTCACTTGTCGTCGACGACGACGATCGTGCCGTCGTCGGCGCTCGGCAGATCGCCGACCTTCCCCGGTTCGAAGCGAGCCTCGATCTCACGTTTGCCGTGCGCGAGCCGTGCGACGGTGGTCGCCGCCTGGCCCAGCCGGTCGAGCTTCACCGGCTTGCCCCACGCTTCACCGTCGATCAGGAAGCGTACCCGTCCGACGGGCGCGCTTTTTTCGCCGGCCGCTCGCCGCGAGACGCTGGCGATGAGTTTCAGCGGCGCGCCGTAACGGAGCCGGTCGCCATCGACGTTGAGCGCCGTCCTGGTCGCACCCGCTTCGATCCGCTGGCTGAGGAGGTAGGCCTTGGCGAAGCCGGCATGGCCGGTCACCGCGACATCGAAGACGCAATTGGCGTTGCGGTTCTTGTCGCGAACGCCGCGGCAGATTCGCTTCGCCGCTTCTTGCGCCATGGGCTCGGCGAGCGGAGCGTCAGGGATGACGCAGGGTCCGCTTTTCGGCGGCCAATCCTTGATCGCGAAGGTCGCCGCCGACTCGCCCGAGCCGTAATCGAACAAGCTGGTCGCAGCGCTGACCCGCCAGGCCTCTTCGAAGGTCTCATAGAGATCGACGTAGCGCTGCGCCGCGGAGGCAGGCTTGGCCCCGAGTGAAGCGCCGTTCGGCAGCGCCGGCAGCCAGCTGCCGGCCGCGACATCGCCCATCACCCCTTCGGACGCCGGGGTCTGCAGGACGCTGACGTTCAAATACCACCGGTCATGCGGCGCGCCCCAGAAATGCGAGGTCGCGGTCAGACGGGTTCCGTCAGGAAAATCAATCGCAATTCCATCGCCGGCTCCGGCGGCGGCGACCCGCGCGCCTGGGCCGAGCGCGACTCCTGGTCCGGTGACCGGCGTCACCGCGCCATCGACGCGCAGCACCATGCGGCCGCCGTCTGGCTGATAGGTGACTCGGCGCCCAGCAACGCGCGCCGCGACTGCCTCGTTCAGGCTGACGCACGCGGCCAGCTCCGTGTGCGGATTGAGGATGGGTGGCTGGGTGCTTACGGGCGTCTGGCGCGTTTGGATCTCCAGACCGCCGCCGTCGCGAAGCAAGGTGAACTCGCCGGCGCTCTGGAAATCGTAATGGACGCCGTCCGTGGTGCGGATATGCGGGTCACCGTCGGTGAAGCCGTCGGCAAGCGAGCCGTAATGCAATAGCTCGTTCGGCGAGCCGGCGCCGCCATTGACGATCCCGCCCCATCCGGCGGTCGTCGCCACGTTGTTGGCGTTGTGAATCGCCGTCCATACTGCAGCCGGCGTCGCCGCCGCATGCGTTTCGAGATAGCGCGCGGCGACGCCGGCGACATGCGGCGAGGCCATCGACGTGCCGGACAGGGTGGTCGTCGCCGCGTTGTCCGTCCTCGACGCCGACAGGATGTTCTCCCCCGGCGCGAACAGGTCGATGCAGGCGCCGATATTCGATGTAGCGGAGCGGGTATCGTTAGTGGGATCGGTGTTGCCGACTGTGATTGCCACCGGCACGGCCGCCGGCGACTGGTTGCACGCGTTGGCGCCGTTGCCGTTACCCGCCGATACGACAACCGTGACATTGGCCGCGACGAGGGCGGCGACGTCTGCGTTCAGTGTCGCAGAGACGGGACCACCGATGCTGATATTGGCCACCGCCGGCGGAGTGGCGTTGGCCGTCACGAACTGCACGCCTGCGCGGACATTGGCCGTGGTAGGGGTGCAAGTTCCCGGGTCGCCGACGCGCACATTGCGGATGGCGACCGCTTTCGCCACCCCGAAGGTCGCTCCGCCAATGGTTCCGGCGACATGAGTGCCGTGATTGACGCAGTCGCTGAAATCCACTCCGGCGACGGTGAAATCGTCCGTCGCCCTCCCCCCAAACTCGTTGTGGGTGATGCGGACTCCGGAATCGATGACATAAGCGTCGACACCCGCTCCGGTCTCGCTGTAGGTGTAGGTGCCGTTCAGCGGCAACAGCCGGCGCTCGATGCGGTCGAGCCCCGTCGGCGGCGCGCCGGGGGGGTTCGGCGGCTGAATGATGTCGTATTTCATCACCTGGTCTGCCTCGAGAAAGGCGACCTCGGGGAGCGAGCGTATGAACTCCAACGCGGTTTTCGCGCGCTCGGGTTCGCGCGGCAGGCGGACACTGAAGCCGGGATTGGGCGGCCCGTAGACGTGCCGAATCTGGGCTCCGAGCGCCTGGACGCGCTTTTGCGCGGCTGCGATCTGTGCGCGCGTCGTCCCTTCCTTGAAGACGACCATGTATTGGCCGCGGATGACAGCAGGAGAGTCCTCGTTGGTGACGGGCGCGGGCGCCTCCCGGTCCCGACTCTGAGCAGCAACCTCGCCGGACGTGCACGCGACGGATAACGCTACCGTTGCCGCGAAGACGACCAGTCTCCATGAGCGCGAAGCCACGCCAATCTCACTCGCTGAGCGTATTTCGATGAACATGCGGTGGTCCTCCTCTTGAAAGCACCGAAGCTGCTCTGTTCGACCTGGGTCTACTGGACGGACTCGCTTGACACTTCTTTGGTTTTCTTCGTGCCGTACGTGCCGGCAGTCAGGCAGATCAGAAGAGAACCCGCGAACCATTGCGCGAACCATTGCCGTCGCATGGATAACCTCCGCTTGTATTGATGGGTGGAAGGATACACCCGGAAGCCTCCCGGCGTCTCTCAGACGTCAAGCTCTATATCGACTCGGTGCATGCCAGGCCCCCAGCCGTCTCGATCTGCACGACAGCAGCAGCGCCGAACCTGGCGAAAACTGGCGCGGACTTGTTGCCTGCGGCAATGGTCACCAGCTGCAGACGCGCGGTGCGCGCCGGATCGATGACCCGACGCATGATGGCTGACCCTAGGGCGGCTCACTGTTGCTGGGGAGCGAGCAAGGTCCCTCGCCATTGTGCCTGGGGGTAGCGCACCAAGAGCGGCACGTCGAATCAGGCAAGTAGATCGTCTCGAGGCCAGGCGTCCTGTGGAGCGGCCGCTCTCAACCCGGATCATCCACGAAGCACCCCCCACCTGTCATCTTGAGGGTGCGCCGGCTCGTCATTCAGCTGCAACACCATAGGTGACACGCACGCCGGGTATTCGGAGTTCGATGGCCCATCGCAGCAATCATCTTCGCCAGCGTCGAAGGCGGGGAGATTCACGCCACCCATTCGAGCAGGTAATCTCTTCCACGATCAGCATAGAGAAACCTCACGGTCTCCATATTGGCTGGGAGCGCTGGCGGAGTCCGATTCCCCGGTAATAGCAATAAAGGCATTGAGCAGATATTCTCGTAAATGGTCGCCAGATCGGCCTTGAGCTCCACGCGCTGCTTGATGGTCTTGCACGGTCAACCCGCGACGGACCGCCATGGCGACACCGTGACCATCCACAATCCGCAGCCATACGTCGCCGCCACGAGGTCATTGCTATCGGGGATCCAGGCCAGGTCGCGTACGTCGCATCGTCCGGCGCCTCCGCTCGTCGGCGTCCACGTCACACCGCCGTCGTCGCTCACATACGCACCCACGCGGGTGGCGGCGAAGATCATGTTGCGTCTCGTGGGGTGGCGGGTGATGGCCGAAACGCGCACGTTTGGTGGCAGACGGTTCGGAGCGGAGCCCCTCCTTTCGATCCAGGTGCTACCGCCGTCGGTCGTCGTCAGCAGCGTCTCTGCCGTATTCTTACGGCATGGGCCTCATAGGACGTGCAGTTCTCGCGGCAGCACTCGTCGTCGCTGGTCTGGAAACCTCAGGGCAGCGCGCACCAGTCAAGGCACTCACAGGCGGCCGGCTCATCGACGGATTCGGAGGCAAGCCGATCGCGAACAGCGTGATCCTCATCGAAGGCGATCGCATCAAGGCCGTCGGTCAGGTGGGAACGCTCACCATTCCGGACGGTGCCGAAATCATCTCGACCGAGGGGATGGATGTCCTCCCCGGGCTGTGGGATATGCACGTGCACCTGATGATCAATGGCCACGCTGATTACGATCACTGGTTCGCGACCTACCCGTCGCTCTACCGGAAGGTGATCATGCCCGCCTCGGCGCATCAGCTTCTGATGGCTGGCGTCACCAGCGCGCGCGACCTGGGCGCGCCGCTCGAGGATTCGATCTCGGTGCGGGATGCGATCCGCCGCGGCGAGATTCCCGGTCCGACGCTGTACGTATCCGGTCCGTTCCTGCAGCACGAGCCGTACCCCGGAGAAGAGGACTCGCGCTGGGGCGTCAAAGGCGCAGCTGATGCGCGCGCCAAGGTTCGTCGCGTCGCAGAGGCGGGAGTGGACGTCATCAAGCTCATCGATCAGGACCTGATGACGATGGAGGAGGTGAAGGCGATCGTCGACGAGGCGCACCAGCGTCGCCTTCCCGTCGCGGCACATGCGCACCGCCCCGAGGAGATCCGCCGCGGACTCCTCGCTGGCGTCGACTGCTTCGAGCACACCGGCCTCGCCACCGCGCCGGAGTATCCGCCGGACGTGATGGCGATGATCCGCGAGCGCACCGCGCAGATGAACAAGGGGCCGCTGTTCTGGACGCCGACCGTTGAAGGGCTGCACAACTACGAATCGCTCCGCGACAACCCCGAGAAACTCGACTCCGACAGCTGGCACCGGGGACTGCCACCGGAGGTCATCGCAGACATCCGCAAGTCGTTCGCTCATCCCGAGCGCCTTCCCTACTTCCAGATCACGTCGCTCCGTCGTGCCACGCTGAAGCGGAAGATCGACCAGCTGCGCGAGGCCGGTGTGGTGCTGCTGGTCGGCACCGACAGCGGGATTCCGATGAAGTTCCACAGTCAGTCGACGTGGAACGAGCTCGATGTATGGGTGCGAGTGATGGGGATCGATCCGATGGAAGCGATCCGTGCTGCGACATGGTGGCCGGCGGTGGCGATGCGCGTCTCCAACGACGTCGGCACCGTGAGCGAAGGCAAGTACGCCGACATCATCGCCGTGAAGGGCGACGTGCTGAAGCACATCAACATCCTGCAGAACGTCGACCTCGTGATCCGTCACGGGCAGCGATACAAGTGAGCCAGGGAACCGCGGTGAGGCAGTCCATCCGGGCGCGGTGAGGACGGTGGTCCACGATGCGCCGCCAGTAGTGCTGCGACGGATGGCGCCACCCAATCGGCCGGGATCGGTCGCGACCAGGATCAGATCCGAGTTGACCGGTGACACGGCGACGTCGCGAATACCGCACTCCATGACGCCTGCGCCGCTGACTTCGGTCCACGAAACGCCGTTGTCGATACTCCGGTACAGCGCCCCGGGCGCCGTCCCCGCCATTCCGGTGCCGCAGTAGATCGTGCCCGGTACGCGAGGATCGCGCGTCAGCGCCGTCACGATCTTCCCCACGAAATCGGGATGCGACGACCAGGAGAGCCCGCCGTCGATGCTGTGCCAGAGGCCGCCGACGCTTCCCGACCAGACATCGTCTGCGTTGGACGGATGCGTGAGCACCGTGAAGATACGGCCGGCCAGGTCGTTCGATCCGAACGATTCCCAGGTGACGTCTGTCAGCGTGCGTGGACGGAGACGGCGCGCGGCGGCGTGGCCGAGATCGCGCTCCCGCTCGGCGGCGCGGATCGCCTCGACGTCGGGCAACGTCACCGCTCCGGCCTTCACAGCGAACGCACTCCCTGGCAGCTATGTCGTCACAGCCACGACACCGGAGGCATGGGGATCGCCAACTTCGTCGACGTCTATGTCCGTCGATATCTTCCGCGTCAAGTGGTATATCGAGGACGCCATTCGCCGCAGCGGCGTTCCACATGCTCCGGCCGACAGCGTTCATGGACATCTGGATCGACGAACTAATGGCCAAAGACATGCGCGAGAAAGGCGTCGCCACCATCTTCGGCGACTCGTACGACGAGAGAGAATCTGAGTGAAGTACCCTGCACAAACCCTCTCTCTCGATGCTTCGCCGAGCATCACGCCCAATAAACACGCTCCCGAATCGTCCCCATCACTTGATGCCCTCGGGTGTCATGGAGGTGAGCCGCGGACACCGTCGAAGAGCTCGACGACTCCACTCTCCAACGAATACTCGGCTCCCACGATGATCAGCCCATCATCCTGAATCACTGGCGCAAGGACTTCTCGCAGATGGTTACCGAGACCTGGATATTGGCGCGCACGGCCTGCCGTACCAGACGATGAAAGACTCCAGATCCAACGCAAGCATCAGCAGCACAAAGCCGATGAACCCATCACAGCATTCCTCGCCGACGTGGCCGATTCGCACAATGGACATCGCGGCAAGATCTGTCGCCCAGCAGCGAACATGCGGATCATCGACGCGATGGACACGATTCGTCCAACAGAGATCGTCGTGCTCCCGATCGTTCACAACGAGGAGCTTTTCGGTGTGCTGTACGGCGACAACGCGGGACATCAAGCAGCCATCCACATGCCGAGCGGCCTGGAGATCTTTCTGTCGCAGGCCGGATGTGCGCTCAGGAACGCTTTGCTGGCTTCGACGCCGCCGCCACGTTCCGCTGCCGTCTGATCGCCGTGTCCATGATCGCGTGCGCAATCCGGTCCAGCGGCACGACCTCCTGAACAGCTCCGGCAGCGATCGCCTCCTTCGGCATCCCGAAAACGATGCATGTTGCTTCGTCCTGGCCGATCGTCGCAGCGCCGGCTTTGCGCATCGAGAGAAGGCCTTTGGCGCCATCGTTGCCCATTCCGGTCATGATCACTCCGACACCACGATGCCCTGCCGCCTCGGCGACCGATTCGAAGAGGACATCGACACTGGGCCGATGCCGTGACACCAGCGGTCCATCGTTGACGTTGACCACGTACTCGTCTCCTGAGCGGCGAACGATCAGGTGGCGGTTGCCGGGCGCGATGAGAACACGGCCTGGCGCCACGCGATCACCGGTTTCAGCCTCCTTGACCTCCATCGCGCAGTCGCGATCGAGCCGTCGCGCGAACGCGGCCGTGAACCCGGCCGGCATGTGTTGCACGACGACCGTTCCGGGCGCATCGGAGGGCAGGGCGCGCAAGACCCGCCAGAGTGCTTCCGTTCCTCCTGTCGAGGCTCCGACCGCGACGATCGCATCGGTTGCCGAGCCCAACGCTGCTTCGGCCGGAACGGATGTGACGTCCGGACGCGAGATCCGCACCCGGGCCGCCGCCCGGATGGCATCGATGAGCAGCACTTTCGAATCGGTCAGGAAATCGGCAATGCCGACGCGCGGTTTCTCCAGGACCTCGACCGCACCGATCTGGAGCGCCTGCATCGCCTGCTCACCGCCGCGTGCGCCGAGGCTGGAGCAGACGACGGTCGGGATCGGATGATCCTGTTTCAGATTGCGCAGGAACGTCAGTCCATCCATGCGCGGCATCTCGAGATCCAGAAGGAGGACGTCGGGTCTCTTCGCGCGGATCTTGGTGGAAGCGATCAATGCGTCCGCTGCCACCCGCACGGCGATGTCGGCCTGGTCGGCGAGCATCGACTTCACAACCTGCCGAACCAGAGCGGAATCGTCGATGACCAGAAGATCGATCATCGCGTTACCGGCGGCGCTGACGTGCGCTCTCCATCGGTCGGTACTGCACAGACGGTAGGACCGACGTTCGGGAGATCGAGCTCATTCCGGCGAGACTCTCCGCGTGCCCAAGAAACAGATAGCCGCCAGGACGGAGCGCGCCGAGAAGGCGCTTCACTCCCGTCGAGCAACCAGCGCTCCAGATTCGAATGCGATCGGACTTCCGCTCGATGTCCGGCAGGACGACGGTGCGGAAGAAATCGAACTGCCGGACATCGCGGAAGAAGTGCGTTTCGTTCGTGCAGATCGCGTCGATCATCTGCCGCTTTTCATCGCCGTCATCGCGGCCCATGCGGTCGTAGTACTGGCCGAACGAGCGGACGCCGAGCGCGCGCATGCGCCGTGACAGCCCCGCGATGAGGAGCGAGCGCCTGGCGGGCTCCAGATGGATGCCCGCCTCCTGCCGGATCAGCACCTGCAGGTCTCGGAACCCGGCGTCGGTCACGGCTGTCTCGAAGGCCGCTGTCACGATGGTCCTCAAAAGCGCTTGAAATCGTGCAGCGAGACTTCCCGAACCTGTGCGAAGCCCGCTCCGCCAACCCGTCGGGCCGGCGACGGTGCCGTCCGCGGATAGAGAAGTATCGGTTCCGCAACCGCGTCACCGGTGGAATGGGCGGCCTCGTTTGCATCGGTTCGAAAGAAGGCAACCAACTGCTGCAGAGCAAGAGCCTGTGAGGACATCTCCTCGGCCGTCGACGCGAGCTCCTCGGCAGCAGAGGCGTTGCGCTGGGTGACCTGGTCGACCAGCGACATCGCCTTGTTGATCTGCGCCACGCCGGCGGACTGCTCGCTGGACGCGGCTGCCACCTCTTGCACCATCTGCGCGGTGACGCGAATCGAGGGGACGAGCTCATTGAGGAGTTGCCCCGAGCGTTCCGCGACGACCAGGCTCGAAGTGGCCAGCGTGCCGATCTCCTTCGCCGAGACCTGACTCTTCTCCGCGAGCTTGCGCACTTCGGCAGCGACCACGGCGAATCCGCGGCCATGGTCACCGGCGCGCGCAGCTTCGATGGCTGCATTCAGAGCCAGCATGTTCGTCTGATAGGCGATCTCCTGCACGATCGAGATCTTCTCCGCGATCGACTTCATGGCATCGACACTCTGACGCACGACCACGCCCGATTCCTCCGCGTCGTGAGCGCCTTTGAGTGCCCGCTGCTCCATCTGGCGGCTGTTGTCGGCGTTCTGACCGATGGAGGCACTCATCTCCTCGAGCGATGACGTCGTCTCTTCGACGGACGCCGCCTGCTCGCTCGTGCCCTGCGAGACGGACTGTGAAGTGGCCGAGACCTGGGCGGCGGCCGAGGAAAGGGCGTTTGCGGACGAGCGGACTTCGCTGATCGTCGTTCGGAGCGAAGTGATCGCGCTGTTGAGCGCTCCGGCCATACGGGCTACCTCATCGTTGCCGGTGATCTCCAGCTCGGTCGTGAGATCGCCCTGAGCGACGCGCTCGAGGGCGGCCACCATGCCCGCCAGCGGCCGGATCACGGTTCTCGCCGTCGCCGCGCCCACCAGACTGACGCAGGCCAGAACGAAGACGAAGAAGCCAAGCAGCAACATCGTGCGCGAGCGAATGAGCTGGCGGGCCTGCCCCTGAGACTGTGCAGTCGCCTGGTTGGCGAGCTGCGTCAACTTCTCGACCGCGCGACGATGGTCGGCGTACTTCGGAGCGAGGTCGCCGTTGAGGACGAGCCGGGCCCGATCGATGTCGCCCCGCATGAGGGCCGGCAGGAATTCCTTGTCCCGTATCTCGAAGAACTCCATGGCCGGGCGATACGAACCCTTCATGAGAAGCTGGCGGATCTCGCCTTCCGGAAGCGTTTGCGACCAGTACTGATGCCGGGCTTCGAACGTCTGTCGCAGCGCGCGACCGTGTTTGAGAAGAGCATCCACATCCGTCTCTCCGCTTCCCTGGAGCATTTCGATGCAGAGGAGATACGCCTCCATGATGTTCTGGGTGGGCGAACGGACGTCGGCCACGAGACTGTTGCCGCGTTTGACGGTCTCGTAGATCGGCCCGTCGACTTTCACTGTCTTCAGGACGTGATAGGCGACGGAGCCGAAAACCAGCAGGCCTGCGGCGAATGCACCGATCAGGAGAGCGAATTTCAGTTTCAGGGTCAGCTTCTTCACGGCATGTCCTCCAAGCTCAACTGCGGTCAACGTGAACCGGTCGGGGATCTTCGCCCGGCCGTTGAATTGATGATCCATCCGTGTCGGCAGCCCCCGTGGAATGGGGCTGTTCGATGTCCAGCGTCGCCCGAACGCGATCGACTTCGAGCAGCAGCGTGAACCGAGCACCCGAACATCACCAGACCGACGAGGGCCTCGGGTGAGACGAGGCGAGTGATCTGATCAACGTATCGTTGGGGTTGTTCAGTCATGACAGTCCCTCAGAGATGCTCGGTTCGGCAACGACGACGAGCACGCTCTGCAGCTTGGCGATCAGTTCGGCGGCGCTGATTGGCTTCGTCACGTAGTCGGCGCAACCGTTGGTGTAGCCGGCCTCGATGCTCGCCGACTCGCCGCGCGTCGTCACCAGGATCACCGGAATGTGAGCCGTGCTGCTGCGGCGCTTGATCTCCCGGCACGCATCCAGCCCGTTCATCTCCGGCATCATCACGTCCATCAGGATGGCGTCGGGCATCTCCAGCGCGGCCTTGGTCACGGCCTCCGCGCCGTTGCACGCCATGACGATGTCGTACGGATGCTTGCTGAGGATCAATCTCTCCATCAGAAGTACCGTCTTCGAGTCGTCTACGAGCAAGATCTTTTTCCGCATGATCATCAAGCCTCCGCGACTGCATCGCAGTCGCTCGTCTGCCCGGCCACTGAGCTCGCCAGAAACCGGCTGTTCAACAAGTCCTCGATGGTCATTGGCCTCGAGATCAGAAACCCTTGCAGAATGTCGATGCCCAACCCCAGCACCGTCGCGATGTCTTCTTCGTTCTCCACACCCTGCGCGATGACTGCGCCGTCGGACGACAACGCCAGGGCAGCCGTGGCGCGCAAGATCGCGCGCCGGTACGGGTCGGAGGTGCAGCCATGAACCACATAGCGGTCCACTTTCAAGTATTCGGGGTGGCAGTCGATGAGCATGCGGTAGTTGGCGTCACCGAGGCCGATGTCATCCACAGCGATGCCGACTCCGGCCGCACGCAGCTGTGACAGAGCCGTCGCGAGCTTCGTTGCCGAGACGGGCCACACATGTTCCGCGATCTCGATGATCAACCGGGACGGATGAATCCCGACGCTGCTGCTTTGGGACTGGAGCCAATCGGCAAAGTCGGGAACTCCCGTCAGCGTCGCTGCATGCGCGTTGAGGGAGACCGTCGTGTCGCCCGGAAGCAGCGCCGCCGCTTGCAGTGCGTTCGTGAGGCAGCACTGATCGACCATCACCTCGCGGTTCTTGCGGCGCGCGTAGCCGAACATGAGCTCGGCGTTCTCCATGTTCGAGCCTCGAGGACCCCGCGCCAGAGCCTCCACCGCAAAGAGCGCTTCGCCCTGCGGCGAGAACCGTACGATGGGCTGGAACAGGATGCGGACGCCGCCCGGCCGCAGGATCTCGCTGAGACTGTCGGCCGTGCTCATTGCGGTCCTCCGACGAGGTTTTCGGCGATCTTTCCCAGCTGTTCGAGGTCGGTCGGCTTGTCGATGAATGCATTGATCCCGCGGCGGAACGCCTCCGACTTGACCTCGCTGGATCCGTGGCCCGTCAGCATCACGATGAGCGCGGCGGGGTTGCACCTGCGGGCGAACCGAACCACTTCCAACCCCTCGCTGCCGGAGCCGCCGAGGCTGAGATCGGCGACGACCATGTCGTACCGGCCGCAGGCGAGAAACGCTTCGGCTTCTTCGAGCTCGCGCGCGGTGTCGACCTCGAATCCTTCGGTCTGAAAATAACGCTTCAGGGCGAAGACGACGGTTTCCTCGTCGTCGACGATGAGAAGTTTGATCACGGGAGCCGATGGAGCAACCGAGGCGCCACCGGTGTCACTCGGCTCCGTCCTTTTGCTGTCAGTGAATTACAAAGCGACGGCCATCCGGCGCCAGTCCTGAATTCTGAGAATCGAAACGCTGATTTCTAATTCTAGAACTCTCGACTCTGTGCTTCCGGAGCTTGTAATACACGGCGCTGCGCGAAATGCCGAGACGCGCCGCAGCCTTCTCCACCTGGCCGCCTTCGGCCGTGAGAACCTGAAGAATGTAATCGCGCTCGAGCTCCTCGAGCGAGCCGGCGAACGGAATCCCGCCCGCGCCCTGAATCGCCTGTGCGTCAGCCGATTCCCGATCGAAAGAACAGGTTGGACGGCTCGATCGAGGAGCGGTCGCACGTCGAACGTTTCGGTCCATTCCAGAGCAACCTGGCGAGCATCGCGTTGAAAGATTCCCGCGCTTCGTCGCTTCTCGCATCGGTGGCGGAATCAACGCCGTCGACGAGCACGATGGGCTGCCCGGCTCCCGCTTCCGTGCGCTTCACGTGCAGCATGACGCGCCGCGTCAAACCGGGACGGCCGAGGAATCTGACTTCGCATTCCGCGGCAGGAGTGCCGGGGAGAAGGGCCGCGAACTCCCCGGCAAACTGCTCCCGGCGTGACGGCCCGATCAACTCGAGCAACTGCACCCCGAGGATTTCGGCGGTGTTCGGGACGCGAGCGTGCAAAACGCTCTGTTGACGTCGAGCACGGTGCCCGCCGAGTCACAGACCGCCAATGCCAACGGCGCGTCGTTGAAGGCGATTCGCACGCGGTCCACCTCCGCAGTACGACGTCCCATCGCGTTTTCGAGTGTCGGCAGTCAGCGATGTGTGGGTCCATTGTCGCATTGAAGATTCGACCATGCCGATTCTCGAAATCGAGACTCAAAAGTGGGACATGAGCTTCGAAGGACCGGGCGCTACGGTCTTACTTTCAGCGCGTTACGGACTTTCGGAAGAGGCACTCCTCTTGAACTTGTTGCTCGCCAGTCCAACTAGCGGTCACAACAAAGGAGGAGAAAGCAATGCTGTCGATTTCCCGTCTCGCCCTGCATGTCGTCGTGCGTTCGCTGTTTGCAGCCGTAATCGCACTCCCACTGGCGGCCGAAAACCGTCTCGGAGGCCACATTGGCGTCGTCTTCCCGCTCGCTTCCTACAGCGACGGCGAAACCGCTACGATCGCCGACGATTTTTCAGTCGGCTTTCCCACCGGCATCTCGGTCAAGATCAGCGACTCGCTCATTTTCGACCTGGAAGTCGTTCCCGTGATTCACGAAGGAACCAGCAAGGTCGACCTGACAATCCACCCCGGCTTCATACGGCCCATGCGCTCGAACTACGCCGCCGGCATCAGAGCGGCCTTCGATGTGGGCCAGGCCTCCTACGGTTTCACCCCATTGGTCAATCGCGCGTACAAGCGCGCCGGTGCTGGAGCCTACTTCACTGAGCTCGTCCTGCCCGTCCGTTTCCAGCGCGATGAAACCGGAGAATCGCGCGTGTCTGTTGGCGTGGGTGTACACCTGGGATTCGGTTTCTAAGGCTTACGGCGATGGCACAACGAAGTTCTCTGTCCACAGGCAACGTGCTTCCGGCGTGGGGCGAGCAGGGCTCTTGCGAGCAGGCTCCGTTCGGGCTGGAAGCATACGAGCGACGACACGGCGGTGAGCAGAAGACCGTGAACCAAGAATCGACAGCGGAACTGGTTCTGGACATGTTCGACAGGGGGAAGGAGCTCACCCGGAGCCTCCTCGATCAGAATCAGCGGCTGCGGTTTCAGGTCGCCGCCCTGCAGACTGCGCAGACCCGGTTCCCGGCCGAGGTCGAGAGGCTGGAGCAGGCGGTGCGCGGTCTGAGCAAGGAGAACCGCCGGATCCTGCAACGCTCTCGCGAGGCGGAGGAAGAGAACAAGGAGATCACCAACCGGTACCTCGAGATCGAACAGCAGAACTGCAACCTCGCCAATCTGTACGTGGCGAGTCACCAGCTGCATTCAACGCTCGACTTCCGTGAAGTCGTTCAGATCGTTCAGGAGATCATCATCAACCTGGTCGGCGCGGAAGTATTCTCCATCCTCCTGCACGATGACGAGGAGAACCACCTCAAGACGATCGTGTCGGAGGGCGTGTATCGCATGCCGGGCGTGGATGCGCTTACCGTCCAGCCAGGCGAAGGCATTCTCGGTACGGCCGCGAAGACCGGCGAGGCCTACTACGACTCGTTGACCGACGGTGAAGTGACGCTCCAGAAACCGCTGGCCGTAGTGCCGCTGAAGATCGAGGACCGGACGATCGGGCTGATCGTCGTCTACAAACTTCTGCAGCACAAAGACTCGTTCAGCGCCGTCGACTACGAGTTGTTCTCGCTGCTCGCTGCACATGCCGCGACGGCGATCTTTGCCTCGAAGCTGTACTGGCAGTCGGAGCGCAAGCTGAACACGATCCAAAGCTTCCTCGATCTCCTGACGACCGGCTGACCTGCAGCGCCTCCGCCACCGTCACGACGACGGGTCGCGATCGACCCCTTCCCGGCAAACAACACTCCCCCGACACAATCGACGAGAGGTCGTCGACGAGTTGCCGTCGAGCACGCCCTTCATCTCCCGCGCTTCGGGAGCCTCTCTGCACAAGTCTGACGCGCGGCGTTGCGTGCGCGCCGCCCGCAACCCGAAGGACTGATGGCGGTTGCGGGCCGAGCTCTTCGCCACGGGTCGTCAACGATGCCCCCGCATCGCGATGCTCCGGACTCGTTCGGCCGCGGCCACCACGAGCGTTGATCTTCGAACGAATGTCTCGGTATCTAACCTGCAGATCAATCGCCCCGGTACGGAGGGATTAGCGATCGTCCTCGGGGAGGCCAGCACAGCATCATGACGAAACGCATTTCGTCGGATGCCCTCCGCGGGTGCACGATGCTGTTCGCGCTCCTCGCGATCTGGATCTACTTCAGGTCAGGACCACAAGCGAGTACTACTCGTATGGCCTCTTCCTGCACCCGGTCTATTTTCGCCAACCTGGTGGAGGATACGGAGAAGCAAGAATCAAAAGC
>JANMSA010000130.1:0-5463 GCA_031388865.1 Acidobacteriota bacterium
GTTGGCAGTTGGCGGTTGGCAGGAGCAGAAGCAGCCAGACGCACTGAATGAAAAGAGAGTTGGCCCATTCCGTAAGACGCTGTCATCCCGAGCGGTCCAACGGCAGGCGACTGCCGTGGAAGTGGTGATGACACGTGGGTCGCAGCCGGGACGAGCCTGGTAAATGGCACGGGACCGACCCCTCATGCAGACGACAGTCGTGTCATTAGAAGCGTGAGTCGACGCTCGAGATGACAGCACCCGAGACAAGCGCCCGAGGAGCGTTTTCTGCCGCGCAGACCTGCAGACTGCAAACTGCAGTGCTACATGGAGCTCATCGCGTTCAGGAACTCGGAGTTCGTGCGCGTCTTGTCGAGCTTCTCGACGAGGAGCTCCATCGACTCGACGGTGGACAGCGGCGAGAAGACTTTGCGCAGGACCCAGATGCGGTTGAGCTCCTGGCGCTCGAGCAGGAGCTCTTCCTTCCGCGTGCCGGAACGATTGATGTCGATCGCGGGGAAGACGCGCTTGTCGGAGAGCTTGCGGTCGAGATGCACTTCCAGGTTGCCGGTGCCTTTGAACTCTTCGAAGATGACGTCGTCCATGCGCGAGCCGGTGTCGATGAGAGCCGTGGCGATGATGGTCAGCGAGCCGCCCTCTTCGACGTTGCGCGCGGAGCCGAAGAAACGCTTCGGGCGCTGCAGTGCGTTGGAGTCCACGCCTCCTGACAGCACCTTGCCCGACGGCGGCACGACGGTGTTGTAGGCGCGCGCGAGACGCGTGATGGAGTCGAGCAGGATGACCACATCGCGCTTGTGCTCGACGAGGCGCTTGGCCTTCTCGATGACCATCTCGGCGACCTGAACGTGACGCGACGCAGGCTCGTCGAACGTCGATGAGATGACTTCGCCCTTGACGCTACGCTGCATGTCTGTGACTTCTTCCGGGCGTTCGTCGATCAGCAGCACGATCAGCGTGACTTCCGGGTGGTTGGCGGTGATCGAGTTGGCGATGGACTGCAGCAGCATGGTCTTGCCGGTACGCGGCGGCGCGACGATGAGACCGCGCTGCCCCTTCCCGACCGGCGCGATCAGGTCGAGCACACGGGACGACATGTGCGCTGCGTTCTCGAGCTTGATGCGGTGCTGCGGATACAGCGGCGTGAGATTGTCGAACAGGATCTTGTCGCGGGCGACGTCCGGGTGCTCGAAGTTCACCGCCTCGACCTTGATCAACGCGAAGTAGCGTTCGCCCTCCTTGGGTGGACGGACCTGCCCGGAGACCGTGTCGCCTGTGCGAAGGTCGAAGCGGCGGATCTGCGAAGGCGAGACGTAGATGTCGTCCGGACCCGGCAGGTAGTTGTACTCCGGCGCGCGAAGGAACCCGAACCCGTCCGGCAGGCACTCGAGCACCCCCTCGGAGAAGATCAGTCCGGACTTCACGGTCTGAGCGCCGAGGACGCCGAAGATCAGGTCCTGCTTGCGCATGCCGGAGGCGTTCTCGATGCCGAGCTCTTTGGCGAGCTTGGTCAGATCCGGAAGCTTCATCTCCTTCAGCATGCGGATGTCGAGAAGCTCGGCCACCGGTTGCTGCGGCTGATTGCCTTTGTCTTTGTTCCGGGAGGTGCCTGAGGTGTCGCGCGCGGGCTCCGCCGCCGCGATCTCACCCGGCGCCTCGGCTGCTGGAGCCGCTGAGGCGTCCGGCGCCGGCACTTCTGACGCGGCGGGAGCTTCCGATGCGGACGCTTCAGGCTGAGCGTTCGCTACCGGAGCCGCTTCCGCGACAGCTTCCTTCTTCTTGCGCGGCGCGCGCTTCGGCTTCGGCGCTGGTTCGGCTGGAGCCTCGGCGTCCAAAACTGCGGTCGTTTCGTTGGATTCGTTGTGTGCCATGGAGTTCCTTGATTTCAGAGGCGCGCGATCATCTCGCGGCGGATCTGGTCGATTCCCTGTTTCGTGACGGCGGACGCAGTGATCAGGTCTGCGTCGGCCATCTCCAGTTGTTGGGCGATCACCTTGCGCTGCGCGATGATCTGGTTCTTCGATAACTTGTCGCTCTTGGTCAGCACGACCTTTTCCGCCAGTCCGTCGAGCGCGCGCGCCCAGCCGTGCATGGCCAGGTCGTGCTCTCCGGGCTCACGACGCATGTCGAGCAGGAGAAAGATCACTTTGAGGTCGTCCGCGTTCTCGAGGTAGCCTCGAATGAGCGCGCCCCAGGTGCTGGTGACGCTCTTGGCGACCTTCGCGTAGCCGTAACCGGGAAGGTCCACCAGATAAAACTTTTCATTGATCAGATAGAACTGAATGGCCTGCGTCTTCCCAGGGGTCTGGCTGACGCGGGCGATGCCCTTCCGGTTCAGGACCGCGTTGATCAGGGACGACTTCCCGACGTTCGATCGTCCGACCATCGCGAACTGAGGCCTGCGATCACGCGGAAAATCGTCCGGCTGGTACGCCGCCCGATGAAAACTGACTGACTTGATGTCCAAGAGCGATCAGTGACTGAGTGTTGCGGAGTTTGACGTAGTGGTGAGAGGTCGCGTAGCCGCGACGAATCGGGTGAGCTCGGTGATGGCTACTCTGAGGCTGTTTGGGTAACGCCCGGGATTGTGCAGTTATTCTGCCAGAGGGTCAAGGGGCGGCTTGCCGTTCTTATGGCGCCCCGGTGACGAAGTCCGCCCGCTGAAAGCCGGTCACGTCACGCCCGCCTACGACGCGCACGAGAGCTTTGGCCACGTAGCGGCCGGGCAGTAGCGCGAACTGCTGACGGACCGAGTATGCATTCGACGAAAGAAACTCCTGCCCCATTTCTGTGTCGACGAGCAGGCGTGCGTGACCCCAGCCGGCCACCACTTTCTGCTCGTCAAACACGTAGATGAAGACGTCGAGCAACGTCTTTCCGGCAGCCGCGTGAGTCAGCACCTCCACACCCGGAACGCTTGCCGCGACGGTCACTCCTCCGGCTTCGGGACTGGCCGTGACGTTGACGTTCATTCCCCCTTGCGGGATGTCGTTGCTCATCACATCCGCCAGGAAAAGGCCGTCGCCATCCGCCTCGGCGGAAGTCGACGAGTACGTGCGCCTGTACTGCACGGACGTGAACAGACGCTGATTCCGCACGCTGATGCGCACCGAGTTGCTGGCCTTCTGATTCGCAGGCGGAGTGAAGCCGACGACATACGCGACGCTCTGCATATCCCTCAACACCCGCAGAGCGTGTTCGACACCGGCATTCGCGATGACCATTCCGCCAGTGTCCAGGGCGTACGTGTACAGAATGCTGGCGGGATCCGGGTCTTTCCATCTTGTCGTGCGCGTCGGCGCTTCGAGGCCACGGAGATCGATGGCATCCAGCATCACGCCCGCGGCCCGAAACCGTTCGTGCATTCTGCTGATCAATCCGTAAGGCTCTCTTTCTTCGGCCGGGATCGCCGACTGGCTCAGCAGAACGACGTGCTTGATCCCCTGCAGCGGAGCCAATCGCTCCGCCAGACGGCCAAGCTGGCCGACGAAGCGCTCCTCCAGGAGGGTGCGTCCGATCGCCTCGATCTCCTTGTACTTCCGGTCGAGAGCGGCCGCGAGGGCGGAGCTGCGCGAACCGAAGTAGACCGGCAGGCCGACACCGCTGTTCCAGTGCGCGGTGCTCGGCGAGAAGTTCATCTCCATCGAGGACTGCATCGATGTCCGCTCCCCGCGTGAAGTGGCCAGATTGAACACGTCGCCCGCGATGCTGGGCCGCAACGTGCTCAGAGCGCGCTGGATGGCCACGCGATCATTGGTGAAGGCGGCGGAGAAACTCACACCGTGACTGCCGACTGTCGCGACCGCGAAGGTATCCCCGGCCGGTGCTTCGACCAGGTACTTCCGCGCCGCCTCTCTCGCGCGATAGATGGAGATCGTGGAGGAGTTCATCGTGTCGAAGAGCAGGACCACCAGTCTTCGCCGGCTCAAGTCCCGCGGCAGGGCCTGCGCGGCTGACGGCAATGACGACGGAGCGGGCTCCGTGACCAGATCGACGTAGTCGATCGGATGCGCAACGCCGTTCACGTACAGCTCGAAGTCCTCCTTCGTCAGCGAGCGCACCGGCAGACCGTTGCGCGTGACGTAAACAGGCAGCTCCACCGCGTTGACAGTGACGCGCTCCGAAAGCACCTGTTGTGCGAGGGAGGACGAAGCGATCATGAGGACTGCCAGCAGGAGCCACAGCGTTCGCTTCACACTTCACCTCGTTGGGACGAGCAGCGCCACTGCGTCGGACGTGCCACGCGCCCGCACAGACAGAAAGAGGGCGGTGGCTCGCGCCACCGCCCTCTGATCGGGACAACCTGTCCTCAGTGAGTGACGGGGGGCTCCGATGCGCCGATGATCTTTTCGGGATCCGGCAGCTTCTCTTTTGCGGCGAGCGGCACGATCGTGCCGTCGAGCGCGACGGACATCACTTCGTCCATCGTCTCGACGAGCGTGAACTCCATCCGTGCGCGAACCTCCGCCGGGATGTCGTCCAGATCGCGCTCGTTCTCCGCGGGGAGGATGACCTTGGTGATTCCCGCGCGTGCTGCGGCCAGAACTTTGTCCTTCACGCCGCCAACCGGCAGGACCTTGCCGCGCAGCGTGATCTCTCCGGTCATGGCCATGTCGCGATGGATGGGAATCCTTGTGACGGCGGAAAGCAGCGCTGTCGCCATGGTGATCCCCGCTGACGGACCATCCTTCGGAATCGCCCCCTCCGGCACGTGAATGTGGATGTCGAGATTGGAGTGAAAGTCCGGATCGAGGCCGAACAGCTCCGCGCGGGAGCGGACGTACGACAACGCGGCGCGCGCCGACTCCTGCATCACGTCCCCGAGCTTGCCGGTGAGCGTGAGCGTGCCTTTGCCGCGCGATAGCGCAACCTCGGTGGAGAGGATCTCGCCGCCCACTTCGGTCCAGGCCAGGCCGGTCGCGAGACCGATCTCCGCCTTGTCATGAATCTGGTGGGAGCGATACTTCGCTTTGCCGAGGAGCAAGCGCACTTTCGCGCGGTCGATGATGGTCTCGAACTCCGGACCCGACTTCACGACCTGGCGCGCGATCTTGCGCAGCACCGAGCCGACCTCGCGTTCCAGACCGCGCACGCCCGCTTCGCGCGTGAACGACTCGATGAGCTCTTCGAGCGCGGTGTCCTCGAACTTGATCTTCGCGTCCTCCAGGCCCTGCTCCTGCTTCTGTTTCGGCGCGAGGAACTGGCGCGCGATGGCCAGCTTCTCGAGGTGCGTGTAGCCGGAGAGCTGGATGATCTCCATGCGGTCCTTGAGAGGCGCAGGGATGGTGTGCGTCACGTTCGCGGTGGCGATGAACATGACCTTGGAGAGGTCGTACTCGACATCCATGTAGTGATCGACGAAGGCGTTGTTCTGCTCGGGATCGAGCACCTCGAGGAGGGCGCTCGCCGGGTCCCCGCGTGAGTCGGCGCCGAGCTTGTCCACCTCGTCGAGGACGAAGACCGGAT
>JANMSA010000139.1:0-2510 GCA_031388865.1 Acidobacteriota bacterium
GACGACCTTCGTGGCGCGGTCGCCCTCGAAGAACACCTGCACGCTCTGGCCGCTGGCCAGGACGGACGGGCTGGCCGCTTCGACGCCGCCCTTCCAGATGCGGGTGATGCCATGCCGTCCACGGTCAGCGTGACCCGGTGCGCCGTTGGCGGGAGTTACCGTCAACTTGTTGCCTCGACGGACGCGATGGTGCGGGGGTGGTCGTCGCGCAGGCGATGGTGAACAGAGTGGGGGGTGGGCAGGGCGAGGGCAATGACGCCGCGTTTCATTTCCTGATGAACGAACGAGGCAGCCCGAAGTTCGCACGGGTTCGTCACGAAAGGTGAAGTTAGAAACGCGCTGCTGTGACGACGAACGCCTGCTGCGATTCGTACGTGCGTCCGCCGTAATGCGACATCAGCACGAGCCGCGTCATCACCCGCCGTTTGCGCGCTGGACCGGCGATCTTCACCTCGAATCCGGAGGGGAATCCGGGACTGGCGGCGATCGGCTGCGCGAACACGCGCACGGCCGTGCGGATCGGAAACGCACCGAACGCGACCGAGTAATTCATGCGGCCGGAGATGCGGCCGCCGAGGAGGCCGCGGAGGAGCGTTTGGGTGGAGGTCGTAGGGATCGTGGCGTTGTTGACCGCCGCGTTGAACGTCCCGTCCGTCGCGCCGGAGAGGAGGTAGAACGAGGCGTTCACCGGCTGCCCTGGATTCCACGCGCGCTGCAGCCCCGCCGCCATGAGTTTCTGCACGATGGGCGCGATGGCGGCCGGGCCCATCGACGAGAGCTGAAAAAAATCGGCATATTCGGCGGACGTGCTCATCACGAGGTCGAGGCTCATGCCGCTGCGCGAGAACGACACCACGTTTTTGCGCGCGAGGTAGACGTACTCGAAGCGGTAACGCTCGGCGAGGAACTCGATCTCCGGCGTGCCTGCGTTGCCGTCGTGGTCGTACGTGATCGACCGCGGCGCGAGCTGCCGCGCGAGGAGCAGCGAGTTGCCCGTGAAGCGTTGCGCGGCGGTATCGGGGCGGATCTCGCCCGTCGCGTCGACAACCGGCAGGAGCGAGTCCGCCCACACGGTCACGCCGGCCGGCAACGTCAGCGCGGTGCGATACTCGCGGCCGAGCGTGTTCTCCTCGAAAGCCATCCGCGTCTGGAGCACTTCGGACTGCAGCGTGTTCACCGCGCTCTGACTCATGATCGCCAGGTCGTTGTGACTCTCGTTGAACATCGACATCTGCAGCGTCTCGTCGATGAGCTGGTAAACGATGAGCATGATCACGGTCATGATCGCGAGGACTACCGTGATCTCGATGAGGGAAAAGCCACGCTGCGACGATCGGCGCATGGTCACGACCTCTTGATGAACGCGCGGTACTGATGGAAGGCGTAGTGCAGCGGGACCTCGTCCCGGAAGGCCTCGATGCGCAGCACGTAGTTGCCTTTCGGGAATGCACCGGCGGGCACGGACAGCGCGTACGTCGTCGCGGTCTGCAGGTACGCCGCGGCGGGACGCGCGCCGGGCGTGGCCGGCGAGTCGTCGCGCATGTGCAGCCACGTGCGTCCGTTGTCGCGGCTGTAGAGCGTCGCGTAACGGATGGTGGTGTCTTCCGTGAAGTTGGCCGGATACGAGGGCGTGTAGGGCAGACCGTCCCATCGCCGCCACGTGCTCTCCCAGGCGATGTTCAGCGTCGTCGGATCGACGATGTCCACCTCGTCGTTGGGCGAGGTGATCGCGACGCGCGGCAACTCGCGAACGCGCGCCGGGTCGAGCGCACCCGCGGTGGTGTACCGGCCCGAGGCGAGGAAGCTCTGGATCAGGCTGAGGAAGGACCAGCGCGAGATGAACGCCACGCCCGACTGGCCGGTGGGCGAGAGCCCGTTCACGACCACGAACGCCGCGTCGCTCTGATCGCGCATGGCCAGGAGAGCGCTCCCGTAGATGTTCGTGGAGTGCCGGTAGAACTCCGACAGCGGCGTGAGTGTCGTCGGCGCGCCGTACGCGTTCTGCAGGAAGTGATCGGGGTTCATGTTCGTGTCGTTGACGCCGATGTCGAACGGACGGTTGTTCGCGATCGACGCCGGCATCGGCAGCTTGTAGGAGTCCGCCACGTTCTGTCCGTCGGCGGCCAGCGTGCCGATGGTGTTGTCCGCATACCGGTGATGGAAGGTCGACCCCGCCGCGCCGCTCCAGAAGAAGGCCGTGCTCCCTTCCTCCTGCGGACGGCGCACCGTATCGAGGAATGCGGTGCCGGCGGGAAGGCGCGCGCCGATCGAGCCGCGCAGGACGCGCGAAAACGTGCCCGCGCCGGTGCCCGCCGGCAGGTTGCCGGTCGTGCTCCACGTGTTCCATGCGGTGTCGGGGTAGAGCTCGCCGAGCCACGACATCGACCACCAGTAGTCGGCGCCGGCGGAGTTCTCGCGGACGTACTTCACACCGCCGCCGCCGGCGTTGGTGATCGACTGTTCGTTGCGCGTGCCGTTGCTGCCGTCGAACGGGCGCGACGAGACCGGAA